>JAYWBE010000085.1:0-2254 GCA_043781715.1 Gemmatimonadaceae bacterium | reverse complement strand
AGCGCCGGTCGCGGCGGAGCTCGACGCGAAGGCCGAGTTCCCCTGGGCGAACGTCAAGAAGATGGGCGAGCTAGGATTGCTTGGCATTCCGTGGTCGGAGGAGCTGGGCGGGGCAGGGCTCGACCTCCTGAGCTACATGATCGTGATCAATGAGATGGCGAAAATCGATGCGTCCCACGCGATCACGATCTCCGCTCACACGACGCTGGGCACGTCACCAATCGTCAACTTTGGAACGGCGGCCCAGAAGAAGCGTTATGTGCCGCTGCTGGCCACCGGAAAAGTTCTCGGCGGCTTCGGCCTGACCGAGCCGAGCGCCGGAAGCGACGCCGCCAGCACGCAATCGACCGCGGTGCGCAAAGGATCGCACTACGTGCTCAATGGCAGCAAGATATTCATCACGCATGGCGGCGTCGGCGAGATCTTTATCGTGACCGCGGTGACCGAGCCAGGCATAGGCACCAAGGGCATCAGCTCTTTCATCGTGACGAAGGAAACGAGCGATCTCGACAAGACAAAGGGCCTCGGAATCGGCCACGATGATTCTCTTCCTTCCATGCCCGGCTTCCGCTCCGGGAAGAAGGAGGACAAGCTGGGGTGGCGTGCATCAGACACGCGGTCGCTGATCTTCGAAGATGTCGAAGTCCCGGCTGAAAACCTTCTCGGCGAGGAGGGAGAAGGGTTCAACAACTTCATGCGGACGCTCGACTCCGGCCGCGTAGGGATCGCGGCGCTGTCGCTCGGCATCGCAGAAGGCGCGTTCGAGCAATCGCTTCGCTATTCGACTTTGCGCAAGCAGTTCGGCCAGCCAATCTCCAGCTTTCAGGGAATTCAGTTTCAGCTCGCGGACATCGCGACGGAGATCGAGGCGGGGAAGCACTTGATGTTCCACGCGGCGTGGATGGCCCAGAACAAGCAGCCGTTCACCAAGCAGGCCGCGATCGCAAAGCTTTACTGCTCTGAGCTGGCCATGCGGACCACGATCAAGGCGATCCAGATCCACGGTGGTTACGGGTACACAAAGGAGTATCCGGTCGAGCGAATGTTCCGCGATGCAAAGATCTGCGAGATCGGCGAGGGCACCTCCGAGATTCAGCGACTCGTTATCGCGCGAAACCTCCTCAAGGAGCTGGCGGATTGACTTATTCCGAGGTTGCCAAGCGTCTCAGACTCCCACTCAGCTTCATACTCGGCATCAGCTATCTCATTTTCGCGCGCCCTACGCCACTGACGCTGGCGGTCGGGGGTGGCATTGCGTTGATAGGTGTCATCGTTCGCGCCTGGGCCTCGGGCCATATCTCGAAAAACGAGCGGCTCGCAACGACCGGCCCATATGCACACACCCGGAATCCCCTTTATTTCGGAAGCTTTCTCATCGCGGCCGGCTTCGCCATCGCGTGGCACTGGTCTCTACTTCTGCTGGTGGTCGCCTTCTTCGTGCTTATCTATGGGCCGACGATGCAGCGCGAGCGCGCCAACATCGCCGGGAGATTTCCGGAAGAGTACGAGGCGTACGCCCTCAATGTTCCCACCTTCGTCCCGAGGCCGACGCCATGGAAGGCGACGCATCCAGGCGATGGCGACGGATTCAGCTTCGACCTCTACATGAAGCACGGAGAGTGGAAGGCGGGGCTGACATATGTCTTAGTGATCGCCTGGCTCACCTGGCATCGCCCCATCATGGATATTGCGTCCAGGCTCTGGCGCTAGGTAACGGCCTTTGAGCCCATGCGTCACATACGTGGCTGGCGCGGCCGGTTGACCAGGGATGTCAATCGCAGCGCGTAAGTTGTTGTCGCCGTTGCGGAAACAAGCAGTTCGGCGGTAAGTTGTCCCAGTGACTGTTGCTCCTCAATGCATGGGGCACCCGCGCGACTCGCGGGTCCCGGACACATGGATCGAGGGGCGCTGATGTGAAACCAAAAGGAACTCATAACGCGGCCCTGTAGCACGACCGCGCGGACTTTTTTGAACCGTCCTCCACTTCACTCGCCGAGTCGCCGAGAGATGGGGTGAGACGGGCAACAATGAAAAGAGAAATCCTCATAAACGCGGCTCCGCGCGAAACGCGGATCGCGATTCTGGAGGACGGTAAGCTCGTTGAGCTTCTTGCCGATCGTCCAGACAACCGACGCATGGTCGGTGACATCTATTTGGGCCGGGTTGACGCAGTACTCCCCGGAATTCAGGCCGCCTTCGTCGACATCGGCACCGAGAAGAGTGCCTTCCTCCACGCCTCCGATCTCGTCAGGCA
>JAYWBE010000084.1:0-2264 GCA_043781715.1 Gemmatimonadaceae bacterium | reverse complement strand
TTGGCGCCAATCGTCGCCCCTCTGCGCACCAGGGTGCGCTTGTACTCGTTTTTCCGGGACACATGGCTGCGGGGATTGACGACGTTCGTGAAAACCATCGACGGCCCGCAGAACACATCGTCCTCCATCTCCACGCCCTCGTACACCGATACGTTGTTCTGAATCTTGACGTTGTTTCCGATCCTGACGCCGTTCATCACCACGACGTTCTGTCCGAGCGAGCACCGCTCTCCGATCACGGCGCCGCCGAGCACGTGGCAGAAATGCCAGATCTTCGTATCGGAGCCGATCTGCGCGCCGTCGTCGACGTAGGCCGATTCGTGAATGAAAGGCTTTGCCATTTAGACGCCCGCTTCCTTTGGAATGCGCGCGTGCCACTCCTGGAGCGAGAGAACCGACGGCGCGCGGGAGCGCAGCGACAGGATGGCGTCGCACGCCGCATTGGCGGCGGAAAGGGTGGTCGTATAGGCTACGTGGTTCGCGATCGCCGCCTGGCGCATCGTGTAGTCGTCGCGCTGCGACTCCTTGCCCAGCGGTGTGTTGATCAGGAGCTGCACATCGCCGTTCAGCATCATGTCGATGCCGTTCGGGCGGCCCTCGTGAATCTTGAGCACGGTCTCGACGAGGATGCCGCGTCCACGCAGATGCTTAGCCGTCCCCCCCGTCGCGAACAGCTTGAATCCCATTTCCTGAAACCGTCTTGCGATTGGCGTCACCGCGCGCTTGTCGGAGTCGTTCACGGTAATGAAGAGCGCGCCCTCGGTCGGCAGCACGTTGTCCGCCGCCAGCTGCGCCTTGCCGAAAGCGCTCCCGAACGAGTCCGAGATTCCCATCACTTCGCCCGTCGACCGCATCTCGGGGCCAAGGATCGGATCGAACTCGCGGAATTTGTTGAACGGGAATACCGCTTCCTTGACCGAGATATAGGCCGGTGTCACCTCCTCGGTGAACCCGATCTCATCGAGCGTCTCGCCGAGCATTACCCTCGCGGCAATGGCCGCCAGCGGAACCCCGATCGCCTTCGAGACGAAGGGCACGGTCCGGCTCGCTCGCGGATTTACCTCGAGCACGTACACCTGTCCATCCTTGATCGCGTACTGAACGTTGATCAGGCCGACCACGTTGAGCGCCTTGGCCAGGGCCACGGTGTGCTCCCGCATCTCATCGATGTGCTCCTCGTCGATCAGATACGGCGGCAGCACGCACGCGGAATCGCCAGAGTGGATCCCCGCGTCCTCGATATGCTGCATCACTCCGCCGATTACGACGCGCTCGCCGTCCGAGATCGCGTCGACGTCGGCCTCGAACGCATCCTCCAGAAAGCTATCGATCAGCACCGGCTTGTCCTCGGATACGCGCGCGGCCCGCTCGAAGTACTGCTTGAGCGACCGCTCGTCGTAGACGATCTCCATCGCGCGTCCGCCCAGCACGTACGAGGGGCGGACCAGCACGGGGTAGCCTATCCTCTTCGCCGCGGCGACAGCTTCCTGGAGGCTCGAGGCTAGGCCGTTGTCCGGCTGTCGAATTCCCAGACTCCGCGCGATCGCATCGAAGCGCTTCCGATCCTCAGCAATGTCGATCGAATCGGGCTGGGTCCCAAGGATCCGAACTCCCGCTTTCTCGAGTCCGTGGGTGAGCTTGAGGGGCGTCTGACCGCCCAGCTGCACGATCACGCCAAGCGGCTGCTCGCGCTCCACGATGTCGAGGACGTGCTCGAGGGTCAGAGGCTCGAAGTAAAGCTTGTCGGAGATGTCGAAGTCCGTGGAAACGGTTTCGGGATTCGAGTTGATCATGATCGTCTCGTAGCCCTGCTCGCGCAGCGCCAGCGCCGCGCGCACGCAGCAGTAGTCGAACTCGACCCCCTGCCCGATGCGGTTGGGTCCGCTGCCCAGAATCACGACCGACCGCCTCCCGCTCTTCGGAGCCTCGCTCTCCTCGTCGTAGCTGCTGTACAAGTAGGGAGTAGCGGACGGGAATTCACCGGCGCACGTGTCGACCATCTTGTAGGCCGGGACTATTCCGAAGCCAATTCTTCGCGCGCGCGCCGCTGACTCGGATTCGCCTCGCAGGTCCGCGAGCTGCCTGTCGGCGAAGCCCATCCGCTTCATTCGCCACAGAACGTCCTTGTCGACGGTCTTGAGCGCGGCGAAGGCGTTCTCCGCTTCCTGAAGCTCCATCATCTGGGACAGGAACCACGGATCTATACCTGTAAGTTCATGGATCTCGCCGACGGAGATTCCGGCCTCGAGCGCGCGCTTAACCTG
>JAYWBE010000083.1:0-7143 GCA_043781715.1 Gemmatimonadaceae bacterium | reverse complement strand
GTGTTGCCTTTTTGCTCCAGTGCCCGCGCCCGCTCATTCAGTCCATCGAGAGCGATACGGTTGTCCTCCATCAACTTGCGATTTCCTGCGAGCACCGTGCGCCCGTCAACTGTCGCGCGCGCGCCTTGCCCCGGAATCGCTTCGAAGTTCGACGGCGTGCTGAGCGTCACACCTTCAGCCTTAGCTTTCTCGATGACAGCCTGCGCCAGCGGATGCTCGCTTGATTGTTCGAGCGAGGCGACGAGCCGGAGCAATTCTTTACCAGTAGCAGGGTTTCCATCGGCGACGATCTCAACCACCTGCGGCTGCCCGATAGTGAGCGTGCCCGTCTTGTCGAAGATGATCGCCTGAAGCCTGCCCGCCTCTTCGAGCGCGGTCGCATCCTTGAAGAGAATGCCATGCTGCGCGCCCTTCCCGCTGGCGACCATGATCGCCATTGGTGTGGCAAGCCCAAGCGCGTCGGGACAGGCGATAACGACGACCGTGATCGCCAACAACATGGCGAAGACCAGTGTCGCTCCGGCGAACCAGTACCACCCGGCAAAAGTCGCAATGCCGAAGACGACGGCCGAGATGGTCAGCACCTGCGCGGCGCTGTCGGCGAGTCGCTGCGACGGCGCTTTGGAGTTCTGCGCGGCTTGCACCAGTTTGACGATCTGAGCGAGTGCGGTTTCAGCCCCGACTTTGGTGGCGCGGAAGCGAAACGTGCCGGTCTTGTTGATCGTCGCGCCGATTACCTTATCGCCGACGACCTTCCTGACAGGCATACTCTCGCCCGTGATCATCGATTCATCTACGTTCGACTCGCCCTCGGCCACTTCGCCATCCACCGGTAACTTGTCGCCGGGGCGGATCATCACAATGTCGCCCAATACGACTTCGGACGTCGGAACTTCGACGGGCTGACCATTGCGTATCACCGTCGCTTTCGGCGGCGCGAGGCTCAAGAGCGCCTGCACGGCCTTTGACGCCCCGGCCCGCGCGCGCATCTCCAGCCAGTGACCGAGCAGAATGAAGACGAGCAGCACGGCGACGGCTTCGTAGAAGACCTCAGCCGTGAAGAAGAACGTCGCGCCAACGCTGAACAGATAGCCCGCAAGGACGGATAGTGAAACGAGCACCGCCATATTGGCGACTCCGTTTCTGAGCGCCCGCCATGCACCGACGTAGAAGACCCAGCCGCCGTACAGGACCGCCGGAGTTACAAGCAGGAAACCCAGCAGTTCCTTCGAGATTCCAAATGGGGTTGGCAACGCGATGCCGGTGAGTCGCTGGAATATCGGCGCGTAGAGGTAGATAAAGATTGCAAGGGGCAGAGTGACGAAAAAGCGGCGACGCATATCGCTCACCATCGCGTCCATTGACTCTCCCGTCCCATGCCCCATCTCCTGGGCCATCTCAGCCTTGTTACGCGCGATCTCTTCCGTTGGCTGACCGGTGTGATCGTTCGCTGAGGGCGCCGGCGACAGCGGCACGGTGTGACCCGTATGCGCCATTGCGCCGACGGTCCGCGTCGCACTCGGCTGGTCCGGCTCGCAGACGTGCGCCGGCACGACCTCGCCGCGACAGTGGTAGCCGCATTCGGCGATAAATGTTTTGATGTCATCCGGCGCGACGCGCGTCTCGTCGTACACGATGGTCGCCGTGCCGCTCAGAAAGTTGGCGTCCACGCTCACCACACCGCCCCGGCGCTTGATCTGCTTCTCGACGCCTGCGTCGTCAAAGATGGACATCATCCCGTCGATCTGCACTGTAGTCTCTTTCACGATCTGCTTACCGATTACGGGAGAAGCCACCAACTACGGTGAGAAACACCAGTCCGATGATCCAAAGTAGAGACGGTGTCAGGAGTAGCCATTTGAAATCGGAGTTGAGCTGAAAGTTCGTCAAGCTCATCGTCCCGACTGTGAATAGCCCTGCCAACGCGAGGACGATCCAAGTCCGTTTCTCTCGCACCGCACCATTGATCGCTACTGAGATTGTCAGGACTCCCGCACCCGTCATGAAGCCACCCATCACAGTCAAAACGCGGTGCACCCAACGTTCCAGCCCGGGCATGGCAGATTGAATCTCGCTCTGGCTGGTTCCAATGTAACGGAAATCTTCAGAGAGCAGTGGCGGGCGCAGGAACATGAAATATAGACCCAACCCAATCAGCCAAACGCCACAGGCAATAAAAAGAAACATAGAGATTGATAGACGAGGTTTTCGCATTTCCATGGGGTAATTTCACACTCGAAGAAGATTGGGGAGCAAGAGCCGTATGGCGGGGGAGAAACTGCCGCCAAACAGACCCGCGCGCTGTTAACGAAAAACAGCCCCTGCAACGCGACGCATTGCAGGGGCTGCACTCAATTAGTCGGGGCGCCCGGATTTGAACCGGGGACCTCCTGCTCCCAAAGCAGGCTAATACTCAACCAATCACGACAATCTGCCTGACTTCATAGGGGAACCGAGCGTCGGTGCCGGAGTTTTTCAACCGTGATATCGGGGTCTGCAGCGGGAAACTGACCCCCAAACTGACCCCCGACATCACGCTCATCAGGCTTGAAAGTATAGGCAGGAATTCGGACAAGATCTCCTCATTATACTATGACGGACCGCGAAATGTCCTGTGCAGCCTGCCGCAATGTCCAATGATGTCCGGATCTAACCGATACTTGAACCGACACCACTTACTTTTTTCCGAAGATGGCCCAGCCGAGTAGAATGCCGATGCCGAGGGTAAGCAAAGTGGGTACCCACATCCAACTGATACCGCCCATCATCCCGCTCCCCATCATGCCGCCGCTCATCGTTGCTCCTGTCATCGCCCCGCCGCCGAAGAGAAGGAAAAGCACTACGACGACGACAAGGGCGATGACGAGGGCTGTTTTGTTTGTTGCGTTCATGAGATTAATCTCCTCAGCCATCTCTGCCTCCTGTATGCGCAGGCGCCACGTAGAGCGCGCTTGCGCGTTTGCCCGCGCCGCTCAATCCTCCGTGCTATTCTCTCCGGCCTGTTCGCGTCTCCGGCGGAGATCCTCGAGAGCGGGATTCCCGTGCGTCTTCGGGATCAACGAATCCTTGTCGTCCGTTTCGCTCTGGGCGACGCGAGTCTTGTCCTCCGCGTACACCCGTTCGTCGGCTGGACTGCTCTTCTGGTCGGTGACCGACGATCCGCGCGGACTGTGTCCGCGGCCGGTCGGGTCGAATTTTCCGGGGCCGTGTGCGCCTTTGCGTCCTGGCATCTTGCCTCCTGTGCGTGTAGTCGATCGGATGCATAAGGGTCACGAACCGTGCCATATTCCTTCATGCTTCTGATACGGTCTACGGACGCTCGACGCTCCGGAAACGTGGTTCTGTTAGGGTCGCCTCTCGACAAGGTTCTGTACTTCCTACCTGAGAAGCAGCGACTCTCCTTCGCGCAGAGTGGGCACATAAACGAAACCGCAGCCCCCATGGAAGCAGAGCGGCGGTCTTGAAGCGAAAACCCTCGCGGCCCGACTACCGGCGGGCGTCCGTCACCTGCGCGTTGATGCACTTTACTGCAACGTAGCGCTTGCTCATGGGGAGGTTTTTTGGATGAGCAGCGTCGACAGGACCGCTGCGAAGGATTCCGGGAGGCTCGGACGAGGCAGGACACAAACGGTATGGCGATTGCGGACTTGAGAGAGCTGAACCGCATCTTCAGGAAGCACTGATTTCGCAGAGAACAGAGACGCTTCTTGGCGCGATTCTCTTCGATCATCTCGTAGAGAAATCCGGTATCCGTGATTTTCTTCGACACAGTAGGGAACAGGGACCGATCCCGCCGCGATGCAAACAAGAAGCAGGAGGACGGCCTTCAATGCCGCTATGTGAATTTCCCGATTCGTTCGGCCGGGATAGGCAGGCGTGGGACACGTATCCCCAAGGAGCCCGCATCCAATCGGCTACCATGATATTCAAACAAGAAGTAGCCATTATCGGACACGCGCGATCATAGACCCTCCTTCACGGCCGACGACGTGCGCCACACTAACGAGGAGGGTTCATGAGCGACCCCAGAGAAGCGACTCAAGCCGACCCACATCCGGTGAGTGGGCACCGGACCCCACACGAGATTGCCAAAGACGAAGCCGGTCCCATTGGGCAAGCGGATGCAGAGGTCGTTGCGAGAGGGCCAATTGGGCAAGCGGATGCAGAGGTCGTTGCGATAGAGAGTGACAATGGCCTGCTAGTGCGCCCAACGAAGGTCGTCGGACCGCCCGGGGCCGGCGGCAATTATACTGGTCCCGACATTACTCCGAAGCCTGGGCCGTCAGTCGCGCCCAAACGCTTCCACGGCACTGTATCTCTCGACCCAACTCGGCTTTCGCGCGATGCCGGGAGAATCGCAGAAGAGATTGTGGCGCACTTGGCTGGACTCGTCGGTTCAGAGGTCAATGTGACGGTCGATATTGATGCCTTAATACCGAATGGAGCTCCTCCCAACGTTGTACGAACGGTGACGGAAAACAGTACGGCGTTGAGGTTTGACAGCCACGGCTTCGAGCGGGAATAACTCTAGCGGCTGATCCAGCGGGCGGGTGATTCGAGAGCTCAGAACTTCGTCCGCGAGACCCTGATTCCCGCTAACGCCCGTGCCTTGCTCGGGTGCGCGCCGCTCTTTTCGCCGCCGCGGAGCGTTGGGAAGCGGTGCGACGTCGTGCGCTCGAGCGCGCCTGTCTAGTGAGAGCACTATGCGAGGCCGCTGAATGACCCTCGCGCTTCAACGCACCTTTCACGGCGGTCGACCGTGTGCGAGACACGGCGCGCTTTGTATGGCTTCGTCCCTTCGCTGCGTCACGCATGGCCTGGCGTCTGGTCCGCTTTGATGCCGCTCTCTTTCTCGGCGGGCGGAGCTTCACTCCGGCGCGGCGCGCCTTGGAGAGCCCGATCGCGATGGCCTGCTTGGTCGATCGCGCGCCATGCTTGCCCTCGCGAACATGGTGTATCATCTCCTCGCGCACGAACTCGCCCGCCTGCGTGGACGGTGCCCTGCCCTCGCGCGCATCCGCATGCGCTCGCTCCAGCGTCTCCTTCTCCGGTATGTCTCCTCCCGATAGGCTGTACGGCGAGTAAGGGCAGAACGCGGGCCACGATGCCCCGCGCGACCAGATCTTCGAGGCCGGCGCCGAGTCGGTGCGCACTGACGATCACGGAACGGGAGCTCAAGCAGCCCCCTCATGTCTCACGTACGGACACCGCCTGATCTCATGCCTCGACACGAAACGACGCGAGCTCGAGCGCGCGGCACGCGCGTGCGGCCTGGTTCGTACCTTTCCCGCTTGGCGCTTCCTGAAAGTCATCTCCGCGAACAGTTCCATAGGCGACGAGTTGTTCACCTTCACCGCGGCGCTGCACACCTACACCGCGGTCCTCCCGGTGTGGGCAGTGCAGGACCACGAACGAGATAGTCCCAGTTGGCGCCTCCAACGACCACGATGTCCCACTTCGTCTCGAAACCCACAGCTCGGCACCTCGCGTTCGCTGACGCGTGCGCAAACGCAGTACGGGAGGAGGTCGACACGTCACAGCTAAGGCTTCTCTAGCGCATGCAATCGGGACATCCAAGGCCCAGCTCGGTCAACAGGACGCATGAGGTGATCCGGTTGGCGATCCTCTCCGGCACGGTCGCCCTGGCCTTGATCGTTGCCTGGCAGCTGGGATACTTCGAGCTCAGCCGGCGCGAGCACCTCATCGCGATCATCCGCCGCGCCGAGGGGACGGCTTGGGCGGCTCCCCTGTATGTGACGTCGTACACACTGGTCGTCGCGCTCTGCCCGCAACCCCATTCTCCATCCTCGGCGGAGCGCTCTTCGGAACCGCAGGGGGGGCTGATGCTGGCCCGGACAGGGGCAACGATCGGCACAATCGCCGCCCACACACTGGCACGTTCGATCGGGAAAGGGGCTCTGCCTCCTCGGCAGGCACAGGTTGCTTCGCAAACTCCACGATCGGAATTGTGCCTGGGACCGCGGCGTACACATATGCTGGCGACCGATTCCGAGTGGGTCTCGAAGCACCAGGCATCGCCGGTCGAGCCCCGCTGGTCATCGCCAGCCTCGTCACAATCACGGTGACTGGAATCGCGCTCGTGTCCTGGCTCATCGGTAAGCTGCGCTCAACGACGCCTGCTGGTACGGAGTAGGTAGTCAGCGGACCGCCGTGCATACCGTGCTCACGCAGGTGTTCGAGCATTGTTTCACGGTTGTGCCCAAAATCACCCAGCGTTGGTCCGCCTCGGTGACGGCGCACAGCAACGCCCTCGATCTCGCGCGGAGCAGGCTGAAAAGGAAACGCTCCTGGAAGTAATGTCACACTCAAGGAAGATCACAGACCATGTAAGAACGGGGTAGCCGGGAGGGAACTCACCCCAAACTCACCGCAAACTCACCCCAGCGCGGCTAACGCAAAAAACCCCTGCAACTCAGACCGTTGCAGGGGCGAGATTTACCCAGTCGGGGCGCCCGGATTTGAACCGGGGACCTCCTGCTCCCAAAGCAGGACAACTACTAAACCAATCACGACATTCTGCCGGACTTCATAGGGGAATCGAGCGTCGGTGCCGGTTCTCCAGGACAACTATATCGGGGTTTGCCGGGAGAAACTCACCCCAAACTAACCCCATCAGGAATCAGGCGACCTAACGGGAGAATCTGCTGAGGTCTCCACATTGGAAATCTTCAGCCTCTTCCACGCTTAGCTTCGCCGCTACCGTGGTAGTTCTGCCACGGTGGCCTTCCCTGACGCCAGTTTCTCGAGGCCAAGCATGTACACCTGAAGGCCGAGGCTCGGGAGCGTTCGTTCATACCCGGCCACGAGCTGGTCCTTGTACTTGTCGAGATCGAAGTTGAAGAAGCCCGTCGGGCGAAGATCCACGATCTGCATCTCCGCATCGAGCATCAACAGCTTGCCGAAGTGGAGCGTACCGCCCCTAAAGAACATATAGGCGGACGCGGATGTGTCGGGCGGAGGAAGCGGCGTTGACTCCGCCACGGTGCCGAAGGTTTGCACCAGCTCATCGCCGTCGACTCGTATTGCAGTCGCATGTCCCTCGATCGCAGGTGGCGGCAGGATCAGCACCGGATCGAGAAAGAGATCGTTCCCCTTCACCGTGACGCCCTTCGCCTTGCTAAG
>JAYWBE010000082.1:0-7160 GCA_043781715.1 Gemmatimonadaceae bacterium | reverse complement strand
AGCTGGCAATGTGACCTTTGTATTGCGCGACAGCGTGTGGACCGACGTTCGCTACAAGAAAACCGGCACGGTGCTGCGGGTGAAGCCATTCTCCGACGCGTACTTCAAGCTGATCGAGCTGGTGCCGGAGCTGCGTGAGCCGTTTTCGGTCGGGGAGCGCGTGATAGTATCGGGCCGCAACATGGCAATCGAGCTGACTCCATTGGGAGTAGATCGTCTCACGGATCGCGACATGGCCCTAATACGGGATCGCTGGTAGTCGAGTGGCCGATGTCGAACGACTCTTCCGAACGTACAACGCCGCATTGGTGCGATACCTGACGCGGCGTCTGGGGGATCGCGACTGGGCTGAAGAAGTAGCGCAGGAGACGTTCGTGCGCGCATTGAGGCAGACTTCGATACAGAATGAGCGCGCCTGGCTGTTCGCGGTGGCGACGAATCTGGTGAGGGACGAGGCGAGGAAGGACATGAGACGTCGAAAGCATCTGGCACTGCTGGCGGAGGAGGAGCGCGACGAAATGGTCGAGCCGGAGGAGACGACGCTCGAGCGCGCTCAGGAAGCAGCGATGGCGCGCAAGGCAGTAGATGGTCTCGCCGAGCGAGATCGTCTTGCGCTACTGATGCGGGAAGAGGGATTGGATTACAGCGAGATCGCCGAAGCATTGCAGCTGTCGCCCGGCTCGGTGGGTACCACGCTGTCGCGTGCGCGCCGCCGCTTGGTGGAGAGCTACGAAGCATTGCAGAAGAGTCAAGAAGAGAGAGAGAAGAATGCCGCATCCTGACGAAGGAACAATTCACTCGTGGCTGGACGGCGCATTGAGCGCCGATGAAGCCGCGAACGTGGAAGCGCACGTCAAAGAGTGTGCGCAGTGTGGGGCCGCGGTGGCGGAAGCACGCGGGTTCATCGCGGGGGCGTCGCGGATTCTGACGGCACTCGACAACGCCCCGCGCGTAGTCATACCGGCAGCGGCGCCGAAGAAGGCCATCGATCCGATGGTGTGGCGCGTGGCGGCAACTGTACTTGTTGTCGCAGCGGGGACTCTGGTGGTGGTCCGGAATCGTGGAAGCAACGAGCAACCGATGTCGGTAACTGCTGATCGCGGCAGAGTGTTGGAAAAACGGGCCTCACCCCCGGAGCGGGCACCGATGGCTATAGGGCCAGCTCAAATCGCGGCCGGCGCGGTCACATCGAAAGCGGTGGCGAGCCAAGCGCCAACCGCTGGGCTTACGAGGAAGACGGTGGCGAGCGACTCGATCTCTGGCATCCAGGCGCGCGAGAACAATGCATCGGCAAAAGCGGGCGTGATGATGCGGGCTGGCCAGAGCGCCGCTGGGTCGGGCTATGCAGAAGCGCGCGCGCCGACCGCGTCGACGGTCGTATCTGCGCACGTGGCCGGTGGTCTCGTCGCACTGGATGCGGCAGGCGAATCAGGGCTGTTAAAAGTGGTCGGTACGCCCCGGAGAATTGGAGCCAAGGTCACTCTCTACGAAATCGCGCCGGGTGATACTGTCACGTTGACAGAGGCAATGCCGATCTCTTTGAACGAGGTCGTGGTAATGAGCGCAGCGGCAGCACCGATGGCAGCGCAAGCTACTGGAAAATCGGCCGTATCACAGTCGAAGGCGCAGGCCGATGCGGGGCCGATCACAACTGCGACAGACACGCAGCGTAAAGCTCCAGTTCTATCCGTGCCCGCGGCTTCGGCACCTGCACCAACCTCACAACCAGGAATTGAGAACACGCTCCGCGCCATAAGCTGGACTGATCCAGCAACAGGAAGAACTCTGACGCTGACCGGCCGGATGCCAGAAGCACGGCTTCAGGAAATAAAAATCAGGATCGAGCGGGAAAGAACAGCAGCGGCAGCCGCGAAGAAAAATCCCTGACCTTCCCCGTCAGTCTTGAGGAGGCGGGTCCTGAAGCGCCATCCCCATCGAATGGAATCCCTTGTCCACGTACACCACTGTGCCGGTGATTCCGGTAGCCAGCGGGCTGGATAGAAAAGCTGCCACTTTTCCAACTTCATCCGCGTGAAGCGGCTCGGTGAGCGGTGAATTCTCGGCGCAATACTCTACCATCTTCTCGATGATTCCGATCGCGCTGGCCGCGCGCGACGCCAACGGACCAGCCGAGATCGTGTTGATGCGAACTCCGTATTTCCGGCCGGCTTCGAACGCCAGTACACGCGTGTCGCTTTCCAGCGCCGCCTTTGCGGACGACATACCGCCACCGTAGCCAGGGATCACGCGCTCACTCGCCATGTACGTGAGCGATAGAAACGATCCTCCCTTACGCATGAGGGGGGCGAGACGGGAGACCATTGAGGTCAGGGAATACGCGCTAACGCTGATCGCGGCGAGGTAACCGGAGCGGCTCGTCTCCAGCAACGGCTTCTTGACCTCGGGACCGTTGGCCAGCGAATGGATCACGATGTCCAGGGAATTCCTGCCGAAGTCCGATTCGATGCGGCGAGCGAGACCATCGATGCTGAAGTCGCCCGTGTCCTTGTAGCGCTTGCTGCCGCGAATGTCCTCCGGCGCATCGGCGAGCGTGTCGTACGCGGCATCGAGCGGATAGACCTTCTCGAACTGGAGTAGCTGTCCAGCAGATAACATTCGCGACTCGTCCATCTTCCCGCGCTCGAGAAGGTTCGTGAATATGTTGAGTGCGGGCGGCCAGGTCCCGACGGACACGGTGGCCCCTGCTTCGGCGAGAGATTTGGCGATCGCGAACCCGAAGCCGGCGTCATCCGCGACCCCGGCAACCAGGGCGCGCTTGCCGGTGAGGTCGATTTTCAGCATTCGAGTGATATCGCGACTCGAAGGGCGATTTACAAGGGGTAAGAGACTTGCATTCGGGAACCGGATCGAGCCTTTCACCAACATTTCCGCAGGGGACGTTCTTGTTCTCAAAGTTGTTTCGTGTCGCGTTGATTTCCGTGACCCTGGCGGTCACCGCGCAAGCCCAGGTTCAGGACACCATCAATAAGAAAACGCCGCTTTTTGTCGGCAAAGACGCGTTCTTATTGGGGGCCTTCATGCTTGGGACGGCGGCGGTCGCACCGATCGACATGCGAGTCGCAAACAGGCTTCAGGATTCGGCGACCCAGGCAAGCCGGTTTCTCAGCAAAGCCGCGACCGGCTTCCGCCTGCTCGGCGATCCGGGATCTTTCGTCACGGGCACGGGGATCTATTTGATTGGTCGCGCCGGTGAAAACCGACGTGTCGAAGCGCTCGGTTTGCACAGCGTCGAGTCAATTCTGCTCGCCGATATTCTTGGTGGTGGAATAAAGATGCTCGCTGGAAGGCAGCGTCCATTCGTCGACACCAAAAGTCCGAACAATTTCCAGCTATGGAGAGGCTTCGCGGGCGACAAGTACCGCTCTTTTCCATCGGGCCATACGATTACAGCCTTTGCGTTCGCATCCACGGTGACCCGCGAGTCGCAATTCTGGTGGCCCCATTCGGCCTGGTATGTGGGGACCGTGTTTTATGGGGGCGCATCGCTGGTCGGCCTCTCGCGCATCTTCAATAACCAGCACTGGGCGAGTGATGTTATGGCGGGGGCGGCGATCGGTACGCTCGTTGGACTCAAGGTGGTGAGGTACACACACTCCCACCCAGGGAATCACATCGATCGCGAGCTGATAAAAGGAAAACGATCATCGCAGATTCAAGCCAATCCGATCCTGTTTACCATTCAGTTCTGATGTTCGGGGCCGCCCTTACCGCGAGTAATGCTTGGCGCTTAATGGAATTTTCATATTGGCAGAACTGCCGCCGGAGATCGCGGATCAGGTCCGCGCAATCAACGAACGCCACGACCCGAAGCTGTCGCGATATAAACCGCCCCACCTGACTCTCACTGGATCCTCGGGCGTGGGCCCCCTGCCTCCTTCGACGACCGTTGAAGAGCTGCGTGAGAAGCTGGAGCCCATTACGAGGAACACGGCGCCGATAACGCTCTCATTCCAGGCTCCGCAGAGGTTCATGCAGACGAACATCCTCGTTCTGCCGGTCGATTCGCATGGTCCCCTGAGGATTCTCCATGACAGGATCATCACGAGCGGACTGCGGTTCACGCGCGCGCGGTACACTTTTAGCCCACATTCCACCTTGAGCCTCTACCAGTCTCTCGATGAAAAGGCGATTCGTGAGCTGCTCAAGACCCGAATACCCGAACCTTTTGTGATAAGCGCGATTCAGCTCTATCACACCCGCGATCCACAACCTTCACGAAAGCTTCTCGAGCTGCCCCTGACCGGTGGATCCAAGAAAGATTGAGATCGCGTGGCGTACGGCTTGGATGAGGCTTCTGGGCCGGATGCTGCCAGGACCGAGGGAGACCGCTCTCCCGCCCGCGACGAATTCCGACTATCGCGTGCTGTTCATCCGCTACGAGCGAATCGGCGACATGATCATGGCGACGTCACTCATTCGCAACATCGCGAGGGCGCTGCCGAGCGGAAAAGTGGATGTGATCGCGACGCCGACTACGGCGCCCGTGCTCCAGGGGAATCCTCACGTCGGGAGAGTGTTGTTGCTCGAACGCGATTCTTTTCGCAGCTATGGCGATCTGATGAGGCAGCTGCGGCGCGAGCGTTATACGGTGATGGTGGACGGCAGAATCAACAATCCCCCGATCTTCACCTCAACCCCACTTCTAATGTACGCGGGAAGGGCGCGCTTCCGCGTCGGGGCCAGCGGTGACAAGAAGCCGCGGATCTACAACGTGTGCGTACCCGAATGGAACCGGGTCGAGCATTACATCGAAGGCTCCAAGCACCTCGCCGTTCCATTCGGTGTCGATCCCCAATCGGTCGATTGGCAGCCGGAGATATTCCTGGCGGATGAAGAGCGCGCCGGCGCGGAGGAACGCTGGAAGGAAGCGCGGGAATTGGTGACGCCGCCAGCAGGAGCCACAATCGGCGTTACCAAACGGCTGCTCGTCAACCTCTCGGCGTCGGAGCCCAAGAGGCGCTGGCCCGATGGCAAATTCATCACGACTCTCCAGGCGGCGCGCGCACGCGCGCCGAACATGCCGATCATCGTCATCGGTCTTCCCGCCGAATGGGATAGGGTGGACAAGGTGGCGGCCGAGGTAAGCGGACTGGCGGTGAGAACCCCGCAGCTGCGCGATGCTTTTGCGCTGGTGGGAACGTCGGACATGGTCTTCACGCCAGATACCAGCATCTCGCACGCAGCGTCGGCATTCCGGAAGCCCTTACTCGTTTTGCTCAAACGCGAGCACAAGCCGTACGGGCCGTGGAACACCCCTGGCGAGATCATCGCCTGGAACGAGAACGAGATTCATCAGCTGCCCCACGAGCGGGTGTCCAAGGCGCTGGACAAGTTATTGGCGGATTTCGGGGGTTAACCGAGGCTCGTGCAGATCGTCTAACAAGGTATCCCGGCGTAAGGTGCCAGCAGTAAACGGGCATCTCCCTGACTGTTATTGAGTCGCGTCTTTTAACCATCGGACGGCGGTACAACATGCTTCGGATTTTCAAACTGGGGTTGATACCCGTCGCGATGCTGGTATTCGGGATCCCGGGGTGCCTCTACGCCCAACAATCGCATAGCCATTCGGATACTGTAACTGCCACGTCACATGCGGCGCACGGCTCGACCGACATGGGTGGCATGGACATGAGCGTGAGCGACGACTGGAAGATGACCGCGATGGCGAAGCACATGGCGTACTCGAGTCTGCGATCGCTCACCGCCGCCGATTCGGCCCGGGCTGCTCACGTGATCAACGAGCTGCGTCAGGCGATCGCGAAATATCAGGACGTAAGCGTGGCGGAAGCAGATGGCTACAAGATGTTCGCGCCCCAGATCAAGAATCAGCCGCAGTACCATTTCACGAAGAAGTGGAACGCGATTCGTAATCAGTTTGGATTCGATCCCATGCGTCCAACCTCGCTTCTATATACAAAGGATTCGAAGGGGCAGTTTCACCTGATCGGCGCGATGTACACGGCGTCCAAGGGCACGCCCGAAGAGGATCTCAACGAGCGCGTTCCGCTCAGTGTCGCTCACTGGCACCGGCACGTGAACTGGTGCATTCCCGCCCGGCAAGCAAAGGAGCGCTGGACCGAGACGAAGAATGGGCGCCCTGTCTTTGGTCCGCTGGGTGTTGCGACCAGGGAAGAGTGCGATGCCGCGAACGGCCGGTTCATTCCGCAGGCGTTCGGGTGGATGCTGCACGCCAATACGTTCGCCGGTAACGACCTCAAATCCACCTGGCACGACGACCATATGGATCATGATCACGCGATGATGGGTGACCCGAAGAGCCCCGACTAGCGTCCATTCGACGCACCAGGCGGGAGACGCCTTGCCCGGTGCGGTAAATTGTACGGATGCCTCCACAATTCATTTATGTAATGAAGGACCTGCGCAAGGTCGTCCCGCCATCGCGGGAGATACTGCGCGGGATCTGGTTGTCTTTCTATCCCGGCGCCAAGATCGGCGTTCTCGGCGCCAACGGCGCCGGCAAATCGTCACTGCTCCGCATCATGGCGGGCGTTGATCACGACTTTCAGGGCGAAGCGTGGGCGCATCAGGGAACGCGGATCGGATACCTCTCGCAGGAACCACAGCTCGACGCGTCCAAGAACGTCCGGGAAAACGTCGACGTTGCGGTGCAGCAGACACGCGATCTCCTGCTCAAGTTCGAGCAGATCTCGAACAAATTCGCCGAGCCGATGTCGGACGACGAAATGACAAAGCTGCTCGATCAACAGGCGAAGGTTCAGGAAAAGATCGACGCCGCGAACGCGTGGGAGCTGGACCGGAAGATCGAGATCGCCATGGATGCGCTGCGGCTTCCGCCCGCCGATGCCGATGTGAGCACGCTCTCTGGCGGGGAGAAGCGGCGAGTCGCACTCTGCCGCACGCTCCTCGAGGAGCCCGATTTGCTGCTGCTCGACGAGCCGACCAACCATCTCGACGCCGAATCAGTCGCGTGGCTCGAGAGATATCTGGCCGAGTTTCCGGGGACCGTCGTGGCCGTTACACACGACCGGTATTTCCTCGACAACGTCGCGGGGTGGATCCTCGAGCTCGATCGTGGAGCGGGTATTCCGTACGAGGGGAATTACAGCGCCTGGCTCGATCAAAAGCGCACCCGACTGGCAACGGAAGAGAAGCAGGCC
>JAYWBE010000081.1:0-7206 GCA_043781715.1 Gemmatimonadaceae bacterium | reverse complement strand
GGCGGGAATCTCGACGGCCTGGTTCACCCCGCCATCGCAAAGGCGCTGGCCAAGAAGTTCAAGGACGGGCCGATCCGGCCCAAAGATTGACCGATGTTCACATTCGTTGAGGGAATCCACGACAACACCGGGACGGCCGCTGGCTTTCGTTGAGCGAATCCGCCAGCGCGCGACCGCGCTCAAGCGGCGGATAGTATTTCCCGAGAGCGGCGACGAGCGAATCCTGTCCGCCACAATTGAGATCGCCAGAGTTGGAATGGCGACCCCACTTCTCGTCGTCGACGGCCGGCCATTGGCCGAGGCCGCGGCGCGAGCCGGCCTCCAGTCCATTCAGGCCGAGAATGGCTCGGCCCTCGAGTTCGCGCATCGGCTCGTGGCCGCGGGTAAGGCGGACGCCTGCGTCGCCGGCGCGGTGTACACGACCGCCGATGTCTTGCGGAGCGCGCTCAAGAACATCGGCCTGGCTCCCAACGTGCGAGTCGCTTCGAGCGCGTTCTATATCGTTTCTCCGCCAGGTGCCGATGTGAACGAAGTGCTGACCTTCACCGACTGCGCGGTGATTCCTTACCCGACGGCTGAGGATCTCGCCGACATCGCGATCGCCGCCGCCGACGACCGGAGGCTCATCGTCGGTGACGAGCCGCTCGTCGCTCTCCTTTCTTTCAGCACGCACGGCAGCGCAAAGGGTGCGAGCGTCGATCTCGTGCGGGATGCCCTCCGCATAATCAGGGAACGTGTACCCGATCTAGTGGTGGACGGAGAATTGCAAGGTGATGCCGCGCTGGCTCCCGCGGTTGCCGCCCGGAAATCACCATCCAGTCAGGTGGCCGGAAGAGCCAACGTGCTGGTGTTTCCGTCGCTGGATGCGGGGAACATCGCTTACAAGTTGGTGCAGCGAGTGGGCGGTGCGCTGGCGGTGGGGCCGATCCTTCAGGGCTTCGCGCGTCCCGTCTCCGATCTCTCGCGCGGGGCCGACCGGGAAGACATTATTAACGTGGCCGCAATTGCAGCGCTGCAATCGGCCGGGCGCGACGAGCACCACGCGCCTTGAGAGGGCAGAACCACACTGGAGATTACTGAATGAGTTTCTCGATCAAGAAACAGGGAGAGGTCGTCGTGGTGGATGTCGAAGGCCAGCTGATTGTGGGGAATCGTCAGGAGCTGAAGCAGAAGGTTCTCGACGAGCTAGAGAAGGGCGAAAAAAAATTCCTGATCGACTTCAGCCAGACCGGTTATATCGACAGCTCCGGCCTTGGCGTGCTCGTCTCGTTGTCGAAGAAGATACGGGAGCAGGGGGGCGAGCTGCGTCTGGCCAATCTCAATGACGATCTCCAGACGCTCTTCGAGCTCACGAAGCTCGACACCCTTTTCCAGATCTCCGACACCCGGGAGCGCGCGCTAGAGAGCTTTTAATGGCGGAATCCCGCGTCGCGTTCGATCTACAGATACCCAGCGATGTCGAATACATAGAAGGCGTAGTGGAGCTCGCGCGGCAACGCTGCCGCGAGCTCAAGATTTCACCGGCCAAATGCTCCCTCAACATCCCGGTGGCGCTGTCCGAAGCGATCTCCAATGCCATCCTGCGGGGGAACGAAGTTACCGGTGGCAAACAGGTTCGGGTCAGGGCGATCATCAGCGACACGGATCTCGTCTTCGAAGTCGTCGATGACGGACCGGGATTCAACGTCGACGAGTGCACTCGGGACTGCACCACCGAGGAAAACCTTACCAAAGAGGAAGGCCGCGGGCTGTTTCTGATGCGGCAGTTGATGGACCGCGTCGAGAGCTTCCGGGATAAGGGCAACGTCGTCCGCCTGACGTTGTACCGGGAGTGAAAGAGCTCGAGGCGGTCCTCATTGCGTTTCGCGAAGGGACGCACTGTGAGGCCGCCGTGTGGGGGACCAGCGACGGCCGCTCGAGCCCGACTGTCATCGCGCGCTCCAGTCCCAAGGTTCAGATGCCGGACGTGCTCCCGGATGAGCCCGGTCAATCCATCCCGACGAATTTCGGAACGCAGCTCGTAACGCGCGTTCCATCCGAAAAAAGGATCTGGCTGACGGTCGGGCCGTGTGATCCATCATTCTCACCCGAAGATCGCCACATCAAGCTGTTGATGCCGGTCGTGACGCAGTTCACGAAGGCCGCGCTCGAAGTCGAACACGCGGCGACGGAACTCGCCGAACGGTACGAGGAAATCAATCTCCTCTATACCATCGGCGAGATTCTCGGCCGAACCGTCACGCTGGAAGACGCGGCGGCGACGATTCTGACCGAGATCTCGGAGACCGTGGGCGCGCGTGTCGCGTCGATCCTCGTCCACGACGCGCGCACGAATACGCTCCAGGCCGTCGCCGCGCTCGGCGTTCCGAAGGAGCAGATTCCGCCGATCAGTGCCGACGACCCCGTGAGCGTCTCGGCGCGCGTGTTTCGCACTCAACATCCACTCATCGTCGTCGGAAAGGGCGTCACGTTCGGGAGCGAGTCGCCCTACGGGCGTGGGGAGATGCTGTCGGTGCCGATCATGTGGACGACACCGAGCGGCGGGCAGCCCCTCGGAGTCGTGAATCTGGCCGACCGCCGGTCGCGCCAGCCATTCACCGCCGGCGATCAGAAGCTGGTGACCGCGATCGCCACCCAGATTGGCACGGCGATTCAGAACGCGCGCCTCGTCAGCGCCTCGCTCGACCGGCAGCGCCTGCTCCAGGAAATGAGTCTCGCGCACGACCTGCAGATGAAGCTGCTTCCCTCGACCGACGTCGTTTCGCCGGAAGCGGAAGTGACCGCCCGCGTCGTGCCGGCCGAGAGCGTGGGCGGCGACTTCTACCAGCTCTTCAAGCTCCGCGATAAGACAACCGGCGTGATGATCGGCGACGTGTCAGGCCATGGGTATCGCGCCGCTCTGATCATGGCCCTCGCCATGAGCGCCTCGGCGATCCACGCGCAGAACTTCGTAAATCCCGGTGAGATGCTCGGCGCCTTGGTGCACTCGTTGCGCGAAGAGCTCGAGACCACGGAGATGTTCATCTCGATGTTCTACGGCGTCGTCGATCCGGAGAAGGGACGGCTCACGTACGCCAACACCGGCCATCCGCACGCGTTCGTCATCAGCGAGGAAGGAACGTCAACTCGCTTGGCGGCCGTGAATCCGCCGCTCGGTATGCTCGACGAGGTTCCGAACACGGCCTCGCTTAGCTGGGTCGGCAAAAAGGACCTGCTCGTTCTCTTTACCGACGGCGTCAGCGATGCCCGCAACTCGCGCGACGAGCGGCTCGGCGAGGAGCGCGTACTCGAGCTCATCAAGGAAAACCGCGAGAACGATACGAAGGTGATCGTGGATAGGGTCTTCAAAATGCTCGAAGTCCATACCCGGGCGGTGCCGCTGCGAGACGACCTGACGCTCGTAGTAGTTAGGAGCTGAGCGTGGCCGGCGCGCGCGGCGGGCGTGGGCGGCATCCGCCGGCGCTCAAGAAGTTCGGGCAGCACTTTCTTTCCGACGAGAAGATTCTCACCGCGATCGTCGATGCTCTCGCGCCCACGCCAGCCGATACTGTCGTAGAGATAGGGCCCGGCCGCGGATCGCTCACCGACATACTCGCCGAGAGAAGCGGAAGACTGATAGCGGTGGAGATAGATCGCGCGCTGGCGAAGGAGCTGCGTGACAAGTACAGCGGCCGGTCGAATGTGGAGATCGTGGAGGGGGATTTTCTCGAAGTCGACGTGCACGGAACAGCGGGAGATGATTTCCTGCTCATTGGAAACGTCCCGTACAACATCACGACCCCGATTGTGTTCAGGGCGCTGGAGCCGCCGATTCCGAGGCGCTCTGTTTTTCTCGTTCAGCGCGAGGTGGCCGAGAGAATGGCAGCGCGCGAGGACACGGAGAGTTACGGGGCGCTGTCGGTCAACGTCGCCGCGGTCGCGCACGTGGAGCAGGTGCTAACTGTCCCGGCGAGCGCCTTTCGCCCGCCGCCCAAGGTGGAGTCGGCGGTGGTTCGACTCACGCCCCGCGCGCAGCCACTCGTAGCCCTCGAATCACTCCCCGCGTTCCGCGCTTTCGTCCAGGCGGCGTTCGGGCTGCGGAGGAAGCAGATGCAGCGCGTGCTGCGGACGGCTCGGGGATTGTCGCCGGAGCAAGCCGCGGTTTTGCTCGAGCGCGCCGGGATTGACTCGGCCGCGCGGCCGGAAGTGCTCAGTCCGGAAATGTTTGCGGTGCTGTTCGGGCTACTTTAGATAACTGCGAGAAAAGTAAGGTGAAAGGTGCTAGGTATCAGCCTTTCTCGCAGTTGCCGTTACTCGCCCCGGTTACTGAGCGCAAACGACAGTCCCACCAGCTCCATCGCCATGTTGACGTTCCTGACGGTGACGTCCGACGGAACTGACAACTGCACCGGCGCAAAATTGAGAATGGCCTTGATCCCCGCCCGCACGACCTGCTTCACCACGGCCGGCGTGTTCTCCGCCGGGGTCGCCACGACTGCGATGTCGAAGTCCTGCTTCGCCGCGTCCTTCTCGAGCTCGGATATCGGTCTGACCGTGAGGTTCTCCCACCGCTTTCCGATCTTCGCTTCGTCGCTGTCGTACACAGCGGTGACGTTGAATCCGCGTTCAGCGAACCCGCGATAGCGGGCGAGGGCGGCGCCGATCTTTCCGGCGCCGATGATGCAGACGCGCCACTCTTTCCCCAGGCCGAGAATCTCGCGCAGCTTTTGAGAAAGCTCAGGCACGGCATAGCCGAGTCCGCGCTTGCCGAAGGATCCGAAGAGTGAAAGATCCTTTCGCACCTGGGCGGACGTCGTCCCACCGAGACGCGCGAGTTCGTCGCTCGAGATGGTCTTGAGACCCTGGCGCTCGATCCCCTCGAGGAAGCTCAGATAAAGGGAAAGGCGCCTGACTGTCGATTCAGCTACCCGCTTCAATGTGGCGCTTGTGAATTAGTTCACAAACTAATCGCACGGGCCGGGAACGGGCAAGAAAGACCTGGATCAACCGCATCCCGTTCACTTCAGTTGCAGTAAGACCAGAATCCTTCGAAAACGCCAGATCAGAGGGTATCTTCCATCATGCCAGTCCACGTCACCTCGGAAATCGGTGCGCTTCGCACCGTCCTGGTCCATAGTCCCGGCAACGAGCTGTTGGCGGTCACGCCGAGCACGCGCGCGGATTTCCTGTACGACGACATCGTCGATGCCGATCTCGCCCAGCGCGAGCATCGGCGCTTCGTCCAGGTGCTCGAGCGCTTCTGCGAAGTGCTGCACGTGCGCGACCTGCTCACCGAGGTACTCGAGGATCCAAAAGTCCGGGAGCTGATCATTCGGGAGACGCTCGATGTCGTTCCACTCGAGCCTCTCGCCTCGGAGCTGCGTGGGCTGCCGCCGGAGGCCGTGGTGAACCTCCTCATCGAAGGAAAGGAGGAGGAGCCGGGACCGCTGTCGCGCACGCTCAACGAATCCAGCTACTCGCTGCCGCCGCTGCCGAACCTGTTCTTCACGCGCGACGCGGCGATGGCGATCAATCAGAACATGATGATCGGCTCCATGCGCTTTCACGCGCGGTGGACTGAGGAGCTGATCATGAAGGCGCTCTTCACGTCTCATCCCAAGCTCAGCAACAAGGGGATCGTCTACGATGGATCCGTCGAGCGTCGTCTCAACCACACTCTCGAGGGCGGTGACGTGCATCCGCTCCGCGAAGACGTGCTGCTCATCGGCTTCAGCGAGAGATCGAGCCCCGCGGGAATCGACAGCCTCGCCACGATTCTGTTCGAGCAGACCGAGGTTACCAACCTCATCGTCGTCGTGATGCCGCAGGAGGCGACCGCCATTCACCTCGACATGATCTTCACCCACGTCGATCGCGAGCTGTGCGTGATTTATCCCCCCCACTTCATTGGACCGTACCGCCTGCCGATACTTCAGTGGCAGAAGGGCGACACCCACATGAAGGAGCAACCCGACCTGTTCGCGGCGCTCAAGCACTGCGGACTGCCGATGGAGCCGATTCTTTGCGGAGGATCGAAGAGGATCGTCCAGGATCGTGAGCAATGGGCATCCGGTTGTAACAACACAACGCTGCGGCCCGGAGTGATCACTTCATACGCGCGAAACGAGACGACGCTGCGAGAGCTGGAAAAAGCTGGATTCAAGATGATCTCCGCATCCGACTTCCTGTCCTCCGATGCCGAGATTCCGGCGAACCAGCGTGCCGCCATTACGTTCGAGGGTGGCGAGTTGGTCCGCGGCGGCGGTGGCCCGCACTGCATGACGTGCCCGATCACACGAGACGACCCGTGGATCTGACGCGCGGAATTTATTCGGAGCCCGAAGACACTCTTCTCACGACGCTCGCACTCGACTATCTCTCGCGGGGTCCGGCCGATGTGGTGGATCTGATCGGGCACATCTGCAGCCTTCCCGGTGCTCCGCGAATTGTTGCCGAGCACATGGCGCACGCGATGTTCGCGGGGCGGCCGCAGTTCGTCCGGAATGCGGACGGACGCTGGATGCTGGCGGATCTGACGGTGAAGCCTTACGCCGTTACTCGAGAACGCTCCCGCTCGCACGGTCATTCCGCGGACGAGCCTCTCAGCGGGTTGTCATACGTGGTAGTGGATACCGAGACGACTGGCGGCCGGTCCTTGATGGGCGATCGCATCACGGAGTTCGCGGCGGTGGTCGTCCGGGGCGGAGAGATCGTCGAGCTGTACGAGACACTCGTCAATCCGCAGCGTTCGATTCCGCCCTTTGTCACGCAGCTGACGAACATCACCTGGGACATGGTGAAGAACGCGCCGACGTTCGATCGCATCGCGCCCGATGTGCTGCGTGTTCTCGAGGGAAACGTGTTCGTCGCGCACAACGCGACGTTCGATTGGCGATTCGTGGCGACAGAGGTGTCGCGCTCCACCGGCCGCCAGCTGAGGGGGCGTCGCCTCTGCACGGTGAAAATCGCCCGCATGGTTCTTCCTCAGCTCCCGCGCCGCTCGCTCGACTACGTGGCCCGATACTACGGTGTCGAGATCCGGAACCGCCATCGGGCTGCGGGCGACGCGCTCGCGACCGCGAAGTGTCTGCTGCGCATGATGTCCGACCTGGCCGATCGCGGCTGTGGTACCTGGGGTGAGCTCCAGACGCTGCTCCGAGCCCCCGCGGTTCGGCGCAAAAAGCGAAGACCGTCGGGGCTGCCCACTCCAGTAACCCGCGACACGAC
>JAYWBE010000080.1:0-20382 GCA_043781715.1 Gemmatimonadaceae bacterium | reverse complement strand
GCTTCGTGATGTTCCTTGTCCTCTGGCGCCTCCGCGATCACAAGCACGCGGAGGGCTGGCTGTTCGGACTGTATTGCGTACTCGCGGGGATCGAGCGGTTCATGATCGAGTTCGTGCGCGCAAAGGACGACCGCTTCTTTGGCCCGTTTACGACGGCGCAGGGAATCGCGGTGCTGTTCACGATTGGCGGCGCTGTCTGGATGTACCTGCGCCGGAGTCCGCATGCAGATGCACCGGGGATTTACGCCGCACCTCAAGCAGCATAGGCGGCCATTGCAGGCGCGCGCGTTGATTGCAGCGCGTGCGTTGATTTCGGCGTGTGCGTTGATTTCGGCGTGCGCGATTATCGCCGCGCTTTCCAGCTGCGCGGCGATGGAACCGACAATAGCGGCTGAACCCGGCGTGGCATTCTCGCTGCCGGTCGGCCAGACTGCCGCGCTCAACGGAAACGGAGCTCGCATTACGTTCAGGCTGGTGCGGGAGGATTCACGCTGCCCCGTCGACGTGACTTGCGTCTGGGCCGGCGATGCCAAGATCGAAGTCACGATTTCCCGAAACGGATCGAGCGACGATACGAAAATTCTCAGCCTTACCCCTCCGAACAACGAAGCGAGCTCGGGTGATCTGCAAATCCGCTTCGTGGGCCTGACGCCGGTCCCGCGGCAGGCAGACGGCAATGCGCCTCGCGCCTACGTGGCGCAGCTGGTCGTCCACTGAAAAGGGTGTCATCCAGCGAGCAGCAACGTCGCTGGCTGCCGAGAACGAAAACTATCGCCCGGAACAGTACCCCACTCTCATGACGAGTGATCGTGCACCATCCGCCACCCGGTGGGCGGGTGCCCCCCTGGCGGGACACGAACCCAGATCGTTGTGAACCAACCGGTTCGGTTGGGCATTCCCGCTCCGGTGAGGATGTACTGCCCGGTCACGATTGCCTGATTCGGGCCTATGGGCCGGATCTCTAGATGGTCGTAACTGAGCGTCTGCAGCGGACGGCCCGTTCGCCAGTATCCCGCGCGCATCTGGCCTTCGATTCCCCTCACACCGCGCACGAGGCCGGTCGAGCCCATCGCCGTCGCCGAATCCACGTAGGCGGAGAGGTAAACTGGAAGCTCGCCGCGATTCCAACCAGCGGCAGTCGTGTCCAGAGTCGCTCTGATCGCGGCGGCATCGGGCGCGTATTGAAAGCCTCCGCTTCCCCCAGACCGCATCTGACTGGAGCACGCCATCAGCGCGACGACTACCAACCACACAGCGCAGCGCCATCCTTGATCCCAAAGACGAACGTGCCCCCGGCGTCGCATCATTTTTCGGGAACGAGTCTCAGGCTCGTGCCCCACGGATCGGTAAGAATCCATTCGCCATTCTCCTCTTTCACGGGATAACCAGGCGCCTTCACGTGGCGCGCCGCTTCCTCGGCATCCTTCTTCGTGGGGACGACGATTTCCCACTCGAGCAGACGCGCATCCGCGTCCGTCGCGGGCGGCGCGCCACGGGCCCAGGTGTTCGTTCCGAGATGATGATGATATCCACCCGCCGACATGAACAGCGCGCCGGGATAGCTCCACACGACCTTATCGAATCCGAGCGCGTCGTGATAGAACGCCTCCGCCTTGGCGATGTCGTCCACGTAGAGATGCACGTGACCGAGCACGGTGCGGGGCGGCATTCCCGTCCAGCGCTCGCCTCCGGCGGACTTCACCAGATCATCTACGTCGAGATGATTGGTGGTCATGTACAACTGCCGCTCGTCGTAGCGCCACGCATCGCGCGGGCGGTCCGCGTACACCTCGATGCCAAGGCCATCCGGATCGGTGAGATAGACCGCTTCGCTCACGAAGTGATCCGACATGCCCGCGTATTCGCCGATTGCCGCGAGATGCGCGACGAACCGGCCGAGCGATGCGCGATCGGGCAACAGGATCGCGAAATGATAGAGGCCGAGCAGTCCGCGCTTCGGCACCGCTCGCGCGCTCCTGAGCTGGCGCAGGTGAACGATCTCGCGGTCTTCGCCATGCGGTCCGAGACTCACCGAGTCAGTGGTGCGGCGGATCACTTTCATTCCGAGCACCTCCTCGTAGAAGGCGAGCGATCGCTCGAGATCCGCGACCTGCAATCGCACTCTGCCGAGACGCGTTGACTCGGGCAGGCGGTATCCTTTGGGTCGGATTCCGTGCTGCTCATCTGCGGTTGCCGGCATCTGCCTGGTTGTCATCTCATTCTCCCCGCTTCGACCAACAAGCGGCAAATGCTAAGCCTGCGGGGCACCCGTTTCCGGCTCATGGCGGGGCCAGAATGTCCTAACGGTAGCGAAGATCAGCAGGATGATGAGAATCCCCTGCGCCGTGAGCGTCTCGAGGCTCGGGTAGATACCCATCGCATCGACGTGCGGCCCGCCCGGAATCACGGTGATGCGCATGATGTTCCCTTCCTGCAGCTCGCGGATTCCTTTCCCCATGAACACGAACGCCATGTAATAGAGCAGGATGCTCGTCACGGCGAAGAACGGCCGCATCGGGATCCTGACGCCGTAACGATAGAAGAGCGTGAAGATCACCGCCAGCACCGCGAACCCGGCGACGATTCCGAGCGCGAGCGGAATTCCGACGTTGGGGCCTTCGTTGAACAGCGCCTGGTAGAACAGCGCGGTCTCGGCGCCTTCACGGTAGACCGCGAGGAATGCGACCAGCGCGAGCGCTTTGCCGCCGCCGTGCTCGAGTGCCGAATTCACTTTCTCGCGAATGAACTTCTGCCACTTCGCGGCCTCAACCTTGGAGATGAGCCAGTAGCTCACCGAGAACAGCACCACGACTGCGATCAACATCGTCGTCGCCTCGACGATCTCCCTGCTGGCTGGCATCGCCGCAAGAACGGTCTTCATTACGACGGCGGTGGCGAGACTCGCCACCAGTCCGAGCACGATTCCAAGCCAGATCGAGCGAAGGCGCTCGCGCTGTCCCGTCTTGATCAGCAGTGCCACCACCGCGCCGATCACGAGAATCGCCTCGAACCCCTCCCTCAAAATGATGAGGAAGGACTGAAAGAAGGCTTCCCAGCTCCCGGAGGGCTGCTGGGTGAGATCGATGACCGACGGAAGCCCGTCGGCGATCGCATCGCGCGAGCTCTTGGCGGCGGCGAAGTCGCTTCGCCTGACCGCTCCCTTGAAGTCGGCGAAGTGGCGCTCCATCGTCGAGACGAGGCCGGGCTTTTTCGCCCGCGCCGGAGTCTCAAGCGGCTCGAATGCGATGTACGCATCGAAGGCGCGATCTCCAGCTTCGGCCGTCTTGCCATTCCGCGCGAAATCGAGCGCACTGTCGAGGAGCGCCAGAATCACTGGTGATGCCGTGTCTCCGGGAATCGCCGTCGCATCCGCTCGCGCGGCCGGGAGTCTCAGCGGCTCCTCACGGAGCAAGTAGATGTAGTTGATGATGTTCCACCGCTGCTGCGGCGTCAGCGACGAAGCGAACGCCGGCATCGTTGTCCCGCGCACTCCAACAGAGATGACGTTGTAGGCAAGCGTCGGCGTGAGCTCGGGAGTGAGTTTTCGGACGCCGGTCGCGGGCGGCGATGTGCTCAGTGTGTGCGCAGCCGGCCCGTCACCGGCCCCCGCAATGCCGTGACACGACGCGCAGCTCTTGACGAACAACGCGTGCCCTTCGGCCGTATCGAGCGGGCCCTTTGGAAGATCCATCGCACCGGCCGTCCCGAGGGATGTGGCAAAATGCTGATGAAGCTCCCTCACCATAGTCGGCGGCTTTCTTTGCGCGACCGCCGCGATCATGCTGTCGAGGATCGCCCTCGTCGCCGCGGCATCGTAGCCGTGGAGCCGGGTTGCAACTTGTTTGGCGTCGGTCAGGAAGCCGTAAGTCTCGTCGAACTCATCCTTCGAGATGAGTTTTCCGTGCTCGTCAATCGCCTTCGCGTACTCCTCGGCGGCGACACCGACGATGCTCGCAAGACGTTTCGCTGGGTTTTCCTGGGCGGTCAGCGCGGTGGCCGCTATGAGCGACAGGACCGGGGCGCCCATCCACCGCATAAGTCGATAATTCATTGCCGAGTGAATCTATCCGGATTATCGGGGGAAGCAATCGGGGAAAGACGGAAAAACTAACTGCGAACTGAACAAGGTGAGAGGTAAAGGCAGTTCGAGGCTATGCACTGTCCCTGAACGAGTAATTATTTTGAAGCTCCCGATCGCTAATAGCAGCACGGACGCCGGTTCTATTCTCGAACTTGTGGACGAAATCCGGCAACCGCTCGTTCGTGAACGTTCCGCGCGGCAACCCGAGCGCTTCGATCGCCGCTTCGATGGCGCCCGGCTCGCCTTCGACCTCGACCAGCACATCCATGCGCGGGTAGGTCTCGAAGCGAATGATCGCGCCGGCGAGCTGGTACTGGGCGATCTCGCGGTCGATCTCCCACGTGAGCATGAGCCCAAGCTTCTCGAGAATCCTCTCGAGTGAGTCGAAGTCCTCGACCGGCGCGGTGATCTCGTCCCGGACCTTGTACGCGCCCTGCATCTCGGTCGGACCCTTCCAGTCGAGGTACGTCCTCGTCGAGGCGCTGCTCTGGTAGCGCCGCGTTCTCAGCACCTCGTCGCGTACCGACAGCTCGCGCGATGCGAAGTCGTAGCGCCTGTCTGAGATCTTTCCCTCGAACGACAGCGCTGCCCCCGCCGCCTCGATCGTCCTTCGCCGCTCGCCGAGATCGTCCACGACCGCCTTGAGCTCGACCTCACGCATTGACGATCTTCTCGAGCACCTTCTGCGTGTCTTTCAGCGACGGAAAAACGGCGTATGGATCGTGCTCCCGGAGCTGCTCGACCGTGTAGTGGCCGCTGGCGACGCCGATCGCCTTCGCGCCGAGTGAGCGGCCGCACGCGATGTCAGCGGGAGTGTCGCCGATGACGACCATGCGCTTGCCCGCGATTTCGAGCCCGAGCTTTTCGCTCGCCCTCCTTTGCGCGACTGCCGGAAGCTCTGGCCGGTGCTCGTGATCCGAGCCGAACGCATTGACTCGAAAGCGATCGGGATCGATCCCGGCCGCCGTCAGCTTGGTGCGTGCGCCGGTTTCGACATTCCCGGTGAGCAGGCCTAGCACGACATCTTTGCGCGGCTCGAGCACGTCGAGCAGCTCGACGACGCCTTCGAGGGGATGCACGTTGAACTTCCCGCTCTTCACTCCGTCGCGAAGCCCTTCGAGGTAAATCTCGATCAGCTTCTCCATTCGCGAATCGATGTGCTCATCGGAGTGACCCTCGAGGCGCATGACGTCGCGCACGATCTGCCTGTCCGTCTTTCCGTCGTACCTATACGCAGGATTCCCGGGCGAGCCGAAGATCGAGCCCAGCGCCCGCCGCATCGATGCGCGTCCAAGCCCTTCCGAATTGAGCAGCGTGCCGTCGATGTCGAAGAGGACGAGCCTCATGTTCTGGTGAGGAATACGCCGGCGATGATCGTCACCGCGCCCACGCCCTGGAAGATCGTCGGGATTTCACCGAGGAACGGCCACGCCACCAGCAGAGCGACGATCGGCTGCAGGTTCGAGTACACGGCGGTGCGGGTAGGCCCGAGCACCCGCAGGCCGCGATACCAGAAGAAGTACGCGACGCCCATCGAGATCACGCTCGAGTAGAAAAGCGCGAGCCATCCCCCGACTCCTATGCTGGACCAGTCGGTGGCGACCAGCGCGGGCATCGACGCGATGAGCAATGGCACCGCGCCTCCGACCAACGTGACGGCCGAGAGCTGGATCACATCGATCCGTTTCGTGTACGGCTGCAGCATGATCGTATAGACCGTCCAGCACAGAACTCCCAGAAAGACGAGGACCGATCCGAGGAGTGTCGTCTGACCATTGGAGGACGTCGCGCTTCCCGCGATCACGAGCGCGACGCCGAGCACCGAGAGAGCGACGCCGGCGAGCGTCATCCGCTTGACGCGCTCAAGGCCACGAGCCCTCGCCACGAGCGCGATGAACGCCGGCGCGGCACCGACAATGAGAGCCGCGTTTCCGGCGCGGGTGCGCGCGACTCCGTGGACGAAGAAGAGCTGGTACAGACCGTTGCCGATCACGCCCAGGAAAAGGAGCCGAAGCACGTCGTGCCGCGAGAGCGCGAAGCCGCCGCGCGCGAGCGCGAACGCCAGTAGGAATGCCGCCGCCGTTCCGACGCGAAGTCCGGTAAAGGCCACCGGGTTGAAGATGTGGGTCGCATACTTCACGACGACGAAATTGACTCCCCAGATCACCGCCATCGTGAGCAGGAGAAGATCCGTCAGCCCGAACGAATGGTGCGCGGCCGCGTCGCCCACGACGGGATGTGGCGTAGCTGATTCAGTCATCGCCGAAAGCTAGCCGGGAAAGGCACGGCGCGGCTACTTTGCTTTCATGCACATTTCGTTCGCCGTTTTCGCCGACGCCGCCAACCTGTCACAGGAAGGAAAGTTGAATGTGTTGGGCGTCTTCGACGCGGTTCAGGTTGCGGGGCTGCCGACGATTCACCCGCGCACTCACTTCATTGTCCGCCTCAAAGCCAACGGCGACGATGTCGGCTCGCACAAGCTCGGCTTCCGCTGGCTGAGCCCGCTCGACGAAGAGCTCTGGTCCTCGGCGGGCGAGATGAACGTCGCGCCCGCGCCAAACCCCGTGTTCGAGGTCGATCTGCCGATCATCGCGGTGGTGGATCTTCCGCTCAACATGGTGGGGCAGTACACGATGCAGGTCACGCTCGACGGCAAGCCGAGCGCCGCCGCACGCCTGTTCGTGAACGGACCCGCCCAAACGCCTCTAGTGACCGGCGCTCCCAACGGAATGGTGAGCTGAACTTATTCTTGATGACGGCAGACCGTTGAACTGCAGCTGAAGACTACGAGAGAATTCTTCGCGCGAATCGGAAACGCTTGAGCAGAAGGTTCGTGTATTCATCCCCGCTCTCCAGATCATCGACTGCGTAGCCGCCACGTCCGAGCGCGAGATGGACCACTTTCATACCGCCCAGCGAGATCGCGACGTGCGTGACCTTTCCATCGGGCTCGTCGGAGAAGAAGAGGAGATCGGCGGGGTGGAGATCCCGTATCGACTCGACTGGTTTGCCCGTCGCCGCCTGCATCCATGCATCGCGGGGGACGTTCACGCCGTGCAGGTGAAACGAGCTCGACACCAGCCCGGAGCAGTCGCAGCCCCATGGCGTCAGTCCTCCCCACTCGTACGATGTGCCCTCGAAGAAAGTCATCGCCGACGCGGTGATCGAGTCGGCCGCAGGTGGAAATGCTCTCCGCCGCTCCTCGAGCGTCATCGCCAGTCCGCCGAACCGCTCCTGACCTTCAGTGACAAGCGCGCCCAGCGGCAGTTTGCGCGTGGCCCCGTGCTCGTCGCGAACGGTGCAGTTGAGCGAGAGCGGACGCGGATCATCCCACCCGGTCTCGGACAGCGGGGGAACCGGCTCCGGCATCGTGACGACGTAGCCCTGATGAATCCATCCGGTGTACGCGTCCGCGCCTTTCACATGAAGCCAGAGCCCGTTCCGTTCCACGACCTGTGCGATGTGGCCGTGTAGCAGCTGCGATACCTGCGTCGTTTTTACATCGGGCTCGCACAGCATCGGCGCGATCGCCGCGACGGCGGTCACGCTCTCGGTCAATGCTCGGGCCAGTCGATCTTGGTCGAATTGGTCGGCGTCAGCGGTGGCTCCGGTCGTTTCACCCGGCATGATTTGCAGAGCGTGACTCCGCGAAAGTTGCAGATGATGCAGACGAAGGTCCCGCAGTCCGAGCACGGGTAGCCTTCGGACGCGCGCTCCTCGTTTCCGCAGGAGCGGCACACCATCACATCCTTTTCGCGGAGATTCTTCGCCATCAGCGTTGCCACCCTAAACTAATGAAAGCCAACGTAAATCCGTTAACTGACGAATCAGTAAGGGTTTAGAAACGCCAGTTCCGAAAGAGGTCGAAGCCCAGCTGCGACGGAGTCTGGGTTGGCTGGACGGTCGGAGTCGATCCCTGCTGGCATTTGGTATTGCTGGATCCCGGCTCGATTGCCGCCTGCGCGCTGTACACGGAGCTGATTCTGTACTCCAGCTGAAGGCCCAGATTCTCCTTGAACGCGCTCGCGCATAATCCGGTGCTCAACCCGAGGAACCACCTGCTGCCCAGTTGCTTCCCGAGTACCGCCCGGGTGTTGAGCAGACTGCTATAGTACGAGGAGTTAGTCGTTGCTAAGGTCGGATCGGCGCTGCCCACCGTCGCCGTCTGCAGCTCGAGGATATCGACCAGATTTTTCGGAAGCGCGTTGGTGAAGATGTTCGCGAACGTGCGCACGCCGAGGCTCGCCACCTGGTTGCCGGTATTGTCGAGTCCGACGGCGGGCTCACCCGTCACCAGATAGCTGAGTAAGTCGCTCTCGGAGAGCGGAAGGTTGTCCGGATTTCTCAATGCGAGCTGGGGCTGCGCAAGAGTTCCCGTAATGTCTACCTCCACCCTTACGTCCCGCCCGTTGACGCTCTTCTGCGGTTGACGCACGGTGTGTATCGCCTTGATGTCCAGCGACGGATTCAAATCCGGGGTTCCGAAGAAGCGCAGTGTTCCGCTCTGCACGTCGAAGGTCGGCTGTATGAACGGATCGACGAGATTGAGCCTGTAGGTCCCTCTATCGGCGCTCAGCGTTCCCTCGAGCGCCAGTCGCGGCGGCTCACTCGGAGTCGGCGGAGCAAGTGTCACGTTGAGCGAGCCACCGAGCTTGACGTTCGCTTCCGACGACCGCAGCCAGACATCGGGTCCGATGTCCACCGCGACGTTCTCCAGTCTCAGGTTCCGCGCCACCGCTTTCGGCGCGCGAGGCATCACCTGTCGATTCTCCGCAAGCAGGGTATCCACCATGCTCTGGAACTCCGGATCGTTGAGATCGATGATCCTCTTCTTTATGACGTCGGGGATGTAGATCGTTCCGCGCTCGACGCGAACAGTGCCACGCATCACCGCGTCCTGGGTCGATCCCGTCAGTGTTACCGGCGACCCGGTCGAGATGTCGAGCGCCGCCAGGCCCGGCTTGTCAATCGAGTGGAAGTTCGATGCGCTCGCGACGAGCGAGAATGACGGGTTGTCGTAGTGCTCGAAGCTGACCGTGCCCTGGACGTTCAACACGCCGCGCCGGTCCTTGTTCGTCTCCGCGGAAAGCTGCTTGATGTGAACGGTGTCACCCGACAGAGCGATGTCCGCCCGGATGTGAATGAAGCGCGTCCCCAGGTTGGAGAACGCCGCGGTGCCGTCGGCGAGAGAGATCTGCCCGAACAGCCGCGGCTGCTTGATGTCGCCGCGGAATTCGACGTCTCCCACGATTGCTCCGCGGGCATCCACCAGCCCCGGCACGAACGCGCGGATGAGCCGCATGTCGACGCTGTCGGTGCGAATGTGCCCCTTGATGGAGTCGCCTTTCAGCTGCACCCCCTCGACGATCAGCTTCGCCTTGCTGCTGTGCTGAAGGATGAGCGAGTCAAGTGTGAGGAAGCCCTTCGAGAAAACGAGACGGCTCGGTGCCTGAAGGCGATAGCGATTGTCGGCATCGACCAGCACCGCCGCGCTGTCGAGTCTCACCACCGTGGTATCCCTGCTGCGCGTGAGATTTCCGGCGAGATCCGTCTGGACGCCGCTCTGACTCAGCATCGATGCGCTGAAGTGTCCGGACGTAGGCGAGACGAGCGCCACCGAGGCCCTGATGCTGTTGAAGCCGACCGGCCCGAGCGCGACTGTGTCGGCTCCGAAAATCAGAGAGCCGCTCGCCTGCTTGGTGAGGTCGGCGAGCAGGATCGTTCCGCGCACGCTCTCGACGCTTCGGGTGCCGAGCCGCACATCAGTCGCGCGAACGATGCCGTTGAGCGAGAGATGCTCCGCGCCTCCTGTCAGCTCGCCAGTCAGCTCGGCGCTGCCGCCCAGCGAGTCCAGCTGCGCCGTGGTCGCGAGCGCCGGCACCAGCGCGCGAAGTCGCGACAGCGAATCCATCACCGCCGAGAATTTGAGCGACCCGGTGTGAGCACCGGTCAGCCCGAACGTGCCGGACGCGTGCGCCTTGAGTCCCGCGGCGTTGAGCGCGAGCGTATCCACCGTCGCGACCCCGCCGGCGAAGTGCAACCGCGCGACGGAAGGATCGACACGGAATCCGGCGAGCGTCGATTTCTCGATCGACGCCACCGCCTTGCCGGTCAGGCTAGCCAGATTGTCGCCACGCAGATCGAGATCGTACTGTCCGGTGAGCTGCGAGTGCGGCAGCGCGTTGTTCTCGAGCAATGTTCGGAGATCGAGCGCGGACGAAGTCGCCCGGCCGCGCGCGCCATACTCCTCAGGATCCGCGTCAACCAATCCGGTGTATCCGAACGTGCCCGCCGGCCCTGTCAGTGTCGTAGTGACCAGGAGATTGGGAGACATGCCCTTCACCTGCACGGGGCCGGCATAGCTGCCCCGCAATGGCAGCAGCGGGTACGAATGCGACAGCGCCGTGAACGAGAGCGGCTGCGCTTGGAGCGCGAGATCATAGGTGAGATACTTGTCGCCCCACGTCACCCGGCCATTGCCCGTGACGTGCGAGATCGGCTCGTTGCCATCGTGGTGCAGGAGATTTGCGTTCCTGAAGCGCACATCGAGCCAGGAAGAATCGAGCGTCGCGGTGCCCGACACCGTTCCCTTGATTTTCGGAAAGAACTTGTTCAGGTACTGGAGCGTGCGCAGGTCGAGCGTCGCGACGTCGACGTTGAAATCGTGGAAGGCAGTGTAGGCGGGAAAGAGGATGTCCAGCTCGCCCTCGCCGCGCGCTTCGGTAACGGCGCCGGGCACGTGCGCATCCTCGAAGATGAGCGCCGACTGCTCGATCTTGAAATGGTTGAGCGGACCGCCCGATGCCTTCACGGTGCCGGTGATCTTCCCCTGCCAGTCGTAGGGAAATTGCTTTCCATTCAGGGTGCGGAGCAGGTCGAAATCGACCGGCGTCGCCTGGAGATCGACGTTCTTGACCGCGAGCACCGGCCCGCCGGTGCCGAACGTCATTTGTCCCTGCAGCCGCGAGCGGGTCGTGCGCACATCCATGTTCGTCAGGATGTAGTCGAGGAAGCGCGGGTTTCGCTCGCTCCTGATGTCGAGAACCATCTTGCCACCGCCCGTGATGGGCAGCGTTGGGTAGACCCACGCGACGTCGGCCAGAGACACTGAGTCGCCGATGATGTGCAGATAGTACCGAATCGGAAGATCACTTCCCCACACGACGCTGCCGTGCGCCTTTCCAGTCGAGCCCGGCAGGTCGAAATGGTCGCTGTCGAGGAACACCGAATCGCCGAGGTTGAGCGCCGTGCCGGAGATGTTGCGAAACTTGAACGGAGGGTCGGTCTCGCTGAAGCTCGCCTTTCTGATTCTGACCAGGCGGCCGATGGTGTCGGGATCCGCGATCCGGGCGAAGCCCAGATTGGCGTGCCCCTGGGTCCATCTCCAGGTCCGAGCGAATCCTTCGCGCGTGCGACGGATCTCGTGATCGGGGCGCTTCAGCTCGAATCTGAGCGCGCTATCGCGCTTCGCTCCTCGCAGCGTGTCGGACGGATGCCACGGCAGCGTCAGCGTGAAGGTGGCGTCGCGGATCACCGATGAGTCGATGACGATGTACTGTCCGAATCCACGCTCGTTTCTTTTCTGCTTCTCGACGCTCGCCGGAAAGATTCTCCTCCAGTTCCAGTCCCCGTTCTCGTGCTGCCGCAGGTGAACGACCGGATGCTCGGCCTCGAGATGGTTGAGAAGAATCCGGCGGTCGAAAAGATCCCGCGGATCGTATGAGACGGTGATCGGCCCGGACGCAAAGAAAACGGAATCCTCGTCGTCTCTCATCTCGACGGAGTCGATCGTGACGCCGTTGAAGAATCCGCCGCTCATGCGACCGATGTAGACTTTGCCCTTGACGCTGCCCTCGAGCATCGTCGACACCATGCGGCGCACGCGCTCCTGGCCAAAGCCAGTGTGCGTGACGCCGACGAAGCTGAGGAAGACGATCAGCAGGAGCCCCACCAGAACGATGGCGCTCGCGATCACGATGCGGAGTCGGCGTGTCATGGGAGGCTAGAACGCCTGGCCGATTGCGAAGCTGAAAGTGAGCTTGCTTCGAAAGCTGTTGTCCTTTGCAGGCTGGTAGGTCGCCGGACACCCATTTGGAGGGACTTCCTGCGTGACCGTGACCTCGTTCGTAACAGGATCGGGCAGGCTGAAGTGAGTCGGTAGATCGTTATTCGGACTCACGCACAGGAGTGGCGCTCCACCGAATTCTGTCCCCTCGTAGTAGAGCGGCCCCTTCGGCCGCTGATACGGGTTGTACCCGACCGCAACGCGCACAGGACCCACTGGAGAGAATGCGGTCACCTGAATCCCAGGTGTGACTTTGAGCTTCATTCCACTCACCTGCGGCGTCCCCCTGTTCCACACCTCTCCCGCATCGGTGAAGACAGTGAGCTGGAGAAGCTCCGGAAGGAACGGGCTCCGCAGCCGCAGCTCTACGTTCCCCACAAGGAGCGAGTTTCCGCCGACCGGCACGATTCGCTTGAAGCTGTTGGTGTCCGTCGCTGGCGCGAGTACCACCGTATCCTGCAATCCAGTGTTCGGATCGGTCGAGGAGAATCGCCTTAAACTATTCTCCCTGGCAATGTAGATCAGCGAGCCGAGCTCGTTTTGCGAGAATCCGCGGACGGTGGTCGGTCCGCCCGCGTACAGTCGCTCCTGGGGAGGAATGAACGACGTCGCCGACGCCACGTTGCGGCCAAACACGCTCCCGCCGCGGATGCGGAATGCGAGCACGTTTCCACCGCCGGCGTTGATGTACCGGGATGCATCTCCGACGAATTTGTTGAACTGAAGATCCTTGTTGGAAAGAATCACGGGCGACGAATGTCGCGCTTCGAGCCGAATGATCGAACCGCGTGTCGGCGACAGCAGGCTGTTCGAGTTGTCGCGCGTCACGCCCAGGCTTAGCACCGCGAGTTGTTGCGTGCGCTCGATCCTCTCGCGCTCAGCGGCCTCGCACAGGTTGAACACCGCGCAGAAGAGCGCCGGCTGCGCCTCGGTTCGGCCGAGGTCCATGGAATACGCGAGATTGACCGGCGTTCTGGTCAACCCGCGCCATAACACCGACGCCACGCCTCCAATCGCCGTCGTTCTCAGATACGCGTTGTACTCCGACACGCGCTGGGTATAGACAGTTATCGTCGGAACAGTTCTCAGCCCGAGGAACGTCGGCTGCCTGAGCGTGGCACCGGCGTAGTAGTTCAGCCGGTTGCTGAAAACGTCTTTCTTTGCCGCCGGACACAGGCCCGGAGCGCCGTCGAGCGGCCTCCCTATTCCGATCTTCGAGACTCGCGCATTGACATCAAACCGGCGCGCCCCGTTCAGAAAATTGTAGTCGGTGAACTCGCTGGTCACTCGAAAGCAATCGAGCGTTCCGTATCCCGCACCCACCCTCGCGGCGTGCATTGGAGCCTCGGCCAGGTTCGTATAGAGAGTGATCAGAGTATCCGCGTTCGAATCGGGCGTGATCGACACGTGCTGATACGCCTCGGTCTGATAGAGCGCGCGCTGAGCGTCGATGATCTCATCCTCGCGGAAAAGCTCACCCGAGTCGAGGCCCATGATGCGGCGCACGATCGTGGTCGGTATCTGCTGCGTCTTTCGAGCAAGCGGAATCACGTTGATCTTGATTGCTCCAATCCTCGCCCTTGGGCCGGGCGTCACGTAAAGAGTATCCCACGCGCTCAGCGTGCTGTCGTTCACGGTGAAGCGGTTGACCGCCTCAGCCCTTGGGTATCCGTTGTTGTGCTGGCGCCCGCGAACAGTGTCGGCCGCGGCATCTATCGCAAAGCGGTCGAATCTCCCGCCTTCGCGCACGGGTAGGCCGCGTAGGATCCGCGCTTTTTCCGGAATCGAATCCAGTCCGCGCACCACGAAGGACCTCAGTATCATCGGCGGCCCTTCATTGATATTGAACCTGACCTCGACCGCCCCGGGCGCCAGCACCTTCACGACGGTATCTACAGTCACTCTTGGATACCCCCGACGGCGATAAAAGATTATCAACCGGGCGCGGTCGTTCGGGAGCTCGGCTCGGTCCAGACAATGTTTGACCGTAAAAGGCAGGTAGAGGTAACGCCGCGCCCACGCCGATGGAGCGGTGACGATGGTCTTCGCGAGGTCGGCGTCCGAGAAAGCCTTGTTTCCGTCGAACACCAGCCGAAACACCTCGAGGTCGCCGCGCTGACACTCGATGTCCTGCGCGCGCGCGCTGTTGACGCCGGGAAACGCTGCGAAGAACGCGAGTGCGGTGTAGACCCCAAGCCGTATCCGGGGAAATCTCACCCTTGCGACGCGCGCGCGCCTGGTGGCTGTCCGGGCGGCAGCTCGCGAGCGTCGTGCGTCTCTGTTTCAGGCTCGGTCCGGTCGCCCAGCATTCGCGTGGGAGGCGTCGCCGGCGAGCGAGCTAGCTCGCCCTGCGGAACGAGTGGTGTGCGCTGGATTAAGAGTTGCACAATGTAGAAAGCGGCTAAACCGGCGGCGACGGCGACGCCAACGGCTGGCAGTAGATCCTGGGCGCCAAGTCGGCGGCGATAATAGTATTCTGCGCTCACGTGAGGCCTATTTCGGGGTGCGCGAAAGTTCTCGTATTTCGCCCCTTCATGTCAACCGTCAGAAGACACTCATGCGGCGACTCTTCCTCCTCGTAATACCAGCGATTCTCAGCTGTGGCGGCGGCGGCGAATCTGCTCCTTCCCGCAAAACGATCATCGATTCGCGCGATACTTACGACCCGCGATCGATGGATCCCGCACTTTCGACAGACGTCCCGACTGGACGCGCCGTCACTTATATCTTCGATGGCCTGACGCGCTTCACTCCCGACGCGAAGGTGGTTCCCGGCCTCGCGAAATCGTGGGCCGTCAGCGCCGATGGAATCACCTACACCTTCCATCTTCGCAGCGGCATCAAGTTCCACGACGGACGGCCATTCTCGGCGAAGAACGTCGTCGCGACGTTCCAGCGCGTGCTCGATCCCAAAACGAAGGGCGGACGCGGTTGGCCCTTGTATCCGATCAAGGGCGCCGAGGACTTCGCGGCCAGCAAGGCAACGAGCATCAGCGGCATCGCCGCTCCGGACGACTCCACCGTTGTGATCACGCTGAAAGAGCCGTTCTCGATCTTCCCAAAGCTGCTGGCGATGCCCGTCACCTCGATCGTGCCCGACAATCCCCCCGCTGACTTTGGACAGAAACCGGTTGGAACCGGGCCCTGGAAGTTCGTCGAATGGAAACACGACGATTACCTGCGCTTCGCCAGGAATCCCGACTACTTCGACGGTGCGCCGAAAACGGATTCACTGATGGCGCGCATCATTCCGGAGATGAGCACCGCCACCGCCGAGTTCGAGGCGGGCAACGTCGACGTGCTTTCGGTTCCCGATGAAGCGGGCAAATCCTGGCAGGCCGATCCCGGGAAGAACAAGCTGCTCACCTCCGCGCCGGCGCTTCGCTTCTGGTACGTCGCCATTAACACCACGCGCGGACCGCTTAGCGATGTTCGCGTGCGACAGGCACTCAATTACGCGGCCGATGTCAGCACGATGCTGAGCGCCGTCATGGCCGGGCGCGGTACCGTCGCAGCCGGTGCGATTCCTCCATCGCTGGGCGGCGCCGATCCGAGCCGCAAGGGATATCCGCACGACGTCGCCAAGGCGAAGCAGCTGCTCGCGGCCGCCGGACATCCGAATGGAATCGACGTCGAGCTCTGGGCGGGCACGACCGATCAGTCTCCGCGCCTAGCGCAGACGATTCAGGCCAATCTCGCCGAAGCAGGAATCCGCGCGAAAATCATACAGCGCGACGCGTCGTCGGTGCGCGAAGCCGCGCGAAAGGGACAGACCGACCTCGCGCTCAAGGAATGGTGGGCCGATTACCCGGACGCGGAGAACTTTCTTTTTCCGCTCCTGCACAGCAAGAACAAGGGTGCGGGCGGCAACGTCTCCTACTACTCCAACCCACACTTCGACGCGCTGATAGACCAGGCCCACCGCGAGCAGGATGAGTCGAAGCGCAACCTGCTCTACACCCAGGCCGATAAGCTCGAGTACAACGACGCGCCGATGATCTATCTCTTCTTCTACAAGGATGTCTACGCGGTGCAGCCCTGGATCAAAGGCTTCACCGTTCCCGCTGTCTTCAACGGCCAGCGTTGGACCGACGTGACCATCACCAAATAGAGAAAGTGCTGTCCTTCATCGTTCGCAGACTGCTGCTTTCGATTCCAACACTGTTCGGAGTCCTGGTGGTGGTTTTCCTGCTGCTCTATGTCGCTCCCGGCGATCCGGTGCAGGAGATGGTCGGCGAGCGAGCGGATCCCGAGACGATCGCGCGGCTGAGAAAGGAGCTGCGCCTCGACGAGCCGCTGCTCAGCCAGTTCACGCACTACACCGGCGGTGTGCTGCGCGGTGATTTCGGAAATTCCTACATCACGCAGCGGCCGATCATCACGGACATCCGCGAGAGATTTCCGAAGACGCTCCTCCTCGCCGGATCCGCCATGCTGCTCGCTTCCGTGCTCGGCATCACCCTCGGCGTCTTGAGCGCGCGAAATCCTGGTGGCTGGTTCGACCGGCTGGGACTTGGCGTTGCATACCTGGGGATCTCGTTTCCCGTGTACTGGGTTGGACTCATTCTCATTCTTGTATTCGCGGTGATGCTGAAGTGGCTTCCGCCTTCCGGCTACGGCGGCATCAAGTACCTCATTCTTCCGGCGTTCGCGCTCGGCTCCCGATCGATCGCTTTTCTCGCGCGCGTGACGAGGTCGGCAATGCTCGATGTGCTGAGTAGCGACTTCGTTCGAACCGCGCGCGCGAAAGGATTGACGGAACGCGTAGTGGTCGTAAGGCACGCACTCAGGAACGCGCTCATTCCGATTATCACAGTGCTCGGGCTCGATTTCGGATACTATCTCACCGGCAGCATTCTCACCGAGACGATCTTCAGCTGGCCCGGGCTCGGGCGCTACGTGGTGAATGCGATCACGCGGCGCGACCTGCCGGCGATCCAGGGATCTGTGTTGTTCCTGAGCGTTGTATTCGTCCTGGTGAATCTCCTCACTGATCTCGCCTACGCCAAAGCGGATCCCCGCGTAGCATACTCCTGAGCTCTGCGATGCCGAAGAAGGAAGCGCCTGCACCGGCCACGACGGAGATAGTGCCGCGCGAGCGCGCGCTGCGAGAGCAGATCGAGAAGATCGAACAGGAGTCGGGCGCCAAAGCCATCGCCGTAGCGCTGCGCGATGCCGAAACCGGCCTCGAGCTGCACTATCACGGCGACCACTGGTTTCACGCCGCGAGCACTATCAAGGTTCCGATCCTTCTCGGCGCCTTCGCCGCGATCAATCGCGGCGAGCTTTTGCCGCATTCCCGCGTGCACGTTCGCAATCGCTTCCTGAGCATGGTCGAGAGCATCCCGTTCCGCGTAGAGTCGGGGCGCGATGCCAACTCGGCCGTGCACAACGCAATCGGCAAGATGATGCGCGTCGATGAGCTGGCGTATCACATGATCACGACCTCCAGCAACCTCGCGACCAATCTTCTTCTCGGCGTGATCGGACCGGACGCCGTCAATCAGACGCTGAAGGAGTTGCATGTCGACCAGGGAATCGAGATCAGGCGCGGCGTCGAGGACGAGCTGGCGTTCGAGAAGGGCATCAGCAACATGGTGACCGCGGACGGGCTGCTGAGAATTCTCGTCATGCTGTCGGAGGGAAAGGCATTCTCCCCGGCCTTGTCGCGGCGGATGATGGACATCCTCCACGGCCAGGAATTCAACCAGGGCATTCCCGCGCGGCTGCCGAAAGGCACGCGCGTCGCTCACAAGACCGGCGAGATCTCGACCGTCGCCCACGACGCGGGAGTGGTCTACCTGTCCAAACGGAAGCCTTACGTGCTCGTAATCCTCACGGAATGGGACCCCGCCGCATCGGGCCGCTCGCGGACAATCGCCGCCATCTCGCATACCATATATGAGTACCTCACCCAAGGCCCGGGGGATGAATGAGCGAACCCGCCCGTTTCGCCGAGACTTCGGGTGTGAATGATTCTCCGAATTTCCCGCTTCGGGTCGTTGACGGGCTTACCCTTCCCCCTGAGTATCGCAAGGCGCTCAGGCCCGGGGAGGAGTGGAAGGACGCGACCGGGTTTCCCCGCCAGCTCCCCCGCTATTTCTACGAGGTTCCGTCCTGGGATTCGGCCATGAAAATCGAGTTGGCCTCGCATTTCCTGCTCTGGGAGTTCATCCAGGTCGACGTACGGGAAGCCCCGCCCTTGAGGACGTTCCCCCGGTACGTTCCGTGCGCTATAACGCTGTTAGCAGTGTGCCTGGAGAGGTTTCGGGATGCAGTCGGGACGCTGGTACATATCTCCGCGAATGGGGGCTATCGATCGCCCTCTCACCGTTTCTCCAAGAACGCGACTCCACATGCCTGGGGAACCGCCGCCAACATCTACAGGATTGGCGACACCTACCTGGACAACCGGAGCGCGATCGAGCGTTTCAGTCTGATCGCACGTGAGACGCTGCCGGGCATTTGGACGCGCCCTTACGGAGCGCCGACCGGCTTTGCGGAAGATCACCTCCACCTCGACCTGGGCTATGTGCTGTCGGTGCCGCGGGACGTAAAAAGTTGACGAGCTGGTTGAGGCAAACCCTCACGAAAATCGAAGAATCTTGGGTAAAAGAAGAGAATGACGCTAAAGAAGGAAAAAGGACCGGAGAACAAATCATCCACTCGGGAGCGGATCCAGCTCGCGGCGATCGGCATGGAAGCCGAATTCGCCGTGATCATTGACGGCGTACAGGTGAAGCCGGAGGACACCTTCGGCAGCCCGCGCAAGTTCATCCGTGAGAAGATGATGCACCGGAAGGGCAGGTCTTATCACCTCCCCACCGGCGGTGCGGTCTATTTCGACACCGGCGTCATCGAGGTCGCGACTCCAGTAATCGAGATCGAGCGGGGCTGCGCAGCGCGCGCGGGACGCTCACTGTGGGAAGCGATCCTGTTTGTCCGGCAGGAGCTCGACGCCTGGGAGCAGGCGCACGACAGCGATGTCCAGCTCGCCGGCTTCAGCACCCACTACAACATCTCCTTCGAGGTGCCAAAAGAGGAGCAGGGCCCGACGAGAACCGTCGAGCAGCTCGCATATCTGCTGGCCCACATCCTTCCCGTTCCCGTCATGCTGCTCGCGGCAAACCGCCGCTCCACCGGAATCGGCGTCAGACCCCGCGGCGACCGCATCGAGGTCACCGCTGACTTCACGCCCGACGCGCCACTCATGATCGCTACCGCGACACTGATCGTTGGCATCGTTCGCGATGTGATGCGTTGGCCGAGCTATGAGATCAGCGTGCTCGATGAGACCGATATCCCGATCGTCAGGGGATTCCATCCCATGCCGCACACGACTCGCAAGGGATGGCTGGCACGGTTCGACTGCTTCCCGGAAAACCCATTCACCTGCGACATCGACGAGGACAGGTGGCCGACGACTCATGGACATTTCCTCTCTCTGCGGGAGATCGCAGGCCAGATCACCAAGCATTTCTGGCCCCATATCCGTCGCTATTCAGATCCTTTTACGCTGCGCCTCATCGGCTCGGTGATGAAGGGACGCGCCCCGTCGCTGCTCGACCTCGACGACCGCCCTCCCGGCTACGAGGACGTCGGCCGGTTGTGCACGTGGGACAATCTCTTTCCCGAGCGCGTCCTTCCACGCTCGCAGTACGAGCGCGTTCTGATCAGGGCGATCTCCGGCGACAAGCTGCACATGGATGGCGAGTGGTACACGCCCACCGGGATGCGCGGCTGGTCGCGCGTGATCTTCCGCCGAAAAGCCGACAATTCGCGCCACATCTTCTCGCTCGACTATCTGCTGGATCACCTGCGGGAGTGGGAGCGGCCGTACCGAACCACGAAGCGTGGACCGGGCCAACGCGATCGAGAACACTCCGCGCGGGCGTGATGCCGCGAGTAGAATGCGCGCTCGCGCCTGTTGCACGCCCTCGCTAGGTTGTTTGCGTGTCAATCACCACTGACGGCTCACTCTGACAACTCACATCGCCCTCCTCCGCGGCATCAACGTCGGCGGCCACCGGCAGATCGGCATGACCGACTTGCGCAATTTCATTACGCAGGTCGGCCTCCAGGATGCCAGATCGCTGCTCCAGAGCGGCAATCTGATCTTCACGAGCGAGGTGCGAACGGGCGCCGAGCTCGAGCGCTTTCTGGAGTCGGAAGCCGCGGACAGGCTCTCGCTCGAAGTTGATTTCTTCGTGCGCACTCCCGAGGAGTGGAAGTCGGT
>JAYWBE010000079.1:0-2318 GCA_043781715.1 Gemmatimonadaceae bacterium | reverse complement strand
CAGTCGCGGCCACGATCGCCAACGCGCAGCACTCGGTGCTTGGATCGATTTACGTCTGGATGGCGGCGGCCGTTCTCGCTCCCGGCGTGATGCTGTGGGCAATCGTGCAAAAGGCACGCAGAGCGCACGTGCCGTTGCTCTCGGGGCCGGGCCGCAAATTCATCCTCAGTTTTTCACCACCGATGCTCGTCGGGGCGCTGCTGACGATTGTCCTGTACCGCGCGGGCGTCGTCCAGGCGATTCCCGGGATGTGGCTGCTCCTTTATGGTACGGGAGTCGTGGCGGGTGGCGCATTCTCGGTGAGAGTCGTGCCGGTGATGGGGATCTGTTTCATGCTCGCCGGCACCCTCGCCCTCTTCACTCCGCCATCGTGGAACGACTGGATCATGGCGGCTGCGTTCGGCGGTCTTCACATCGCGTTTGGCATTCCGATCGCGCGGAGGCACGGTGGCTAAGCACGGAACCGCGCGTGACGACCGTCGCCCAACGGTGGGAGACTTGCGCACCGTTCGCGGGAAATCGGACGCGGGCCCGGCGGCATCGCGAGCCGACTCCCTCGACCGGCTCATTCACGAGCGCCTGCGGCTCGGCATCGTGAGCGCGCTCGCCGTCAACGATTCACTCAGCTTCAGCGACCTCAAAAAGCTGATGAAGACGACCGATGGCAATCTCAGCGTACACGCCCGTAAGCTCGAGGAAGCGGAGTACATCGCGTGCACCAAGTCGTTCGCGGGGCGGATGCCGAAGACCGAGTACCGGCTGACCGCCGCGGGACGGCGCGCGCTCGAGCGTTACCTCGATCACATGGAGGCGCTCATTCGCGCCACGCGGGAGCGCTAACAGGGTGCCCCACACACACCACGCAATGAAGCACACGCACGCCCGTCATCCGCCCGCAAGCGGGCACCCGCAGCCTTCTGCGGCGCAATCCGGAATTCATGTCGCCATCATCATGGATGGCAATGGACGATGGGCGAACGCGCGGGGGCGTCCGCGCACCGCCGGGCACATCGCCGGCGCACGCGTCGTGCGAAAGATCGTCGAAGCCGCTCCCGATAGCGGGATCGGAATGCTGACGCTGTACGCGTTCTCCGCAGACAACTGGGCGCGCCCCTCTCGCGAAGTCGCGCTTCTGATGCGCCTCTTCCGCCGCTACCTGGTGGCGGAGACCGATCGGTGCGTGACGAACGACGTGCGCATGCGCATCATCGGACGTCGCGACCGCATTCCGGCCGAACTGCTTCGCGCGATCAATGCCGCCGAAGACGCAACGAAGCATGGAACGCGGCTCGACCTGCGCATCGCGGTCGACTACTCCGCCCGCGATGCGATGGTGCGCGCAGCGGAGCTGCTGAGTGGCGCAGAGAGCATCACGCGCGAGGATCTTTCGCGAGCGATGTCCGACGTCTACCACTGGGACGGCGAGTCCCGCGACGTTGACCTTTTGATCCGCACCGGAGGTGAGCAGCGTTTGAGCGATTTCCTTCTCTGGGAATGTGCCTACGCCGAGCTGTACTTCACCGATCGCCGCTGGCCCGATTTCACCGCCGCTGACCTTCAAAGCGCGGTGAACGAGTTCCACTCGCGAGAGCGCCGCTTTGGGACGGTGCCGGCCGCTGCGGCGGGTTGAGGCTGGGCTGATTGTGCCGGCGGCTGGCATCCACAAAATCGAAGCAGGAAGCCGTAAGCTGACCCACGCTAATCGTTGAGAGGTTTTCCGGCGGAATCGGGGGGCTGCCCAGTTAAGGTCCCCTACACCTATCTAACGCTGGGTCATATCGAAGGCGCCGCGATCCGTAGGCCCGGAACCCCATAACGCTGTATGAAGGCTCCGAGCCTTATAGCGTGGTTTGCCGTCAGCTCCCTGCTTCAGTATTGAAAATGCCCGCCCCGGCCCCGCGATCCATCCTCCACTCTTAACGCTGAGACTGGATGCCCGTCTAACTGAACAGCCGCAGCATTTCCGCGCGCGGCGCTCAACAGTTGTGGAGGATTGAAATGTCGTCAGTTCGTACCTTGGCGCTCGGCGCCTTGATGATCGTTGGTGTGGCAGGTGTTTCAGCGGCCCAGTCTACCGCGACTCCGCCGTCGCGCGGACCCCGCTCCGGCCAGATGCAGGCTCGCAGAGGCCCCGGCGGTGAGTTTGGACGTGATCTCAACCTGACCGACGCGCAGAAGGCGCAGGTCAAGGCGATTCGCCAGAAGTACCAGCCGCAGAACGAGGCGCTCCGCGCCCAGTCCAAGCCGTTCATGGATGCGGCCCGCGCAGCTCGCCAGAAGGGTGACAGCGCCACGGCGCGCAGCAACATGGAGAAGGC
>JAYWBE010000078.1:0-2327 GCA_043781715.1 Gemmatimonadaceae bacterium | reverse complement strand
CCGCGACCGGCCCCCCTCAGCGTCTCCAATCCTGATCCAACGCTGATTGAGCCCGGCATTCCCGGGCGTCCTCGCAAAAAAATGGAGACGTATTTCATGTCATTTCCGGGCGTGTCTGCTTCGGAGCTTTACGGCGCGTGCTCGTGCCGTTCACTACTCATTCTGTTGGCACTGGTGCTTCCAGTTACCAGGTTGACGGCCCAGGAGCATGAGGAGGATCACGACCACGACCACCTTCATTTCTCGCATCCGCTGGTGACTGAATCGCCGAGTCCTGATACCAAGCTCAGGGTGGACTACATCGGAACTCGAATTAGCGATCAGATCGGTCTTCATGAAAACGTCGTCCGCTTCGAGGGCGAGTACGCGTTCAATCACAGCGTCAGCGTCTCGGTCGTGACGCCTTTCGTCTGGCGAACCGCGCCGTCGGCATTGCGGGCCACCAGACTTGGTAACATCGATGTTTCGCTGAAGGCTGCGAGCCTGATGTTTGGTGATCGGGGTCTCCTCCTTGGTGGCGGGCTCTCCGGCGCGCTTCCAACGGGGAATGATTCGTTGGGAATCGGGAGTGGGCACATCTTCGAGCTGGAGCCGTTTCTGGACCTCGGGTACAAGCGGAACGCCCTTGAGTTTGTAGGATTTGCGCGGGCATCATCCACATTCCACCGCCGTACGGCTGAGGAAGTCGAGCGCACGCTCGCATTTGACTTCTCAGCCCTGTATCAACTGCAGTCGCGACTGGAAGGCCTGATCGAGCTGACAACCGAACGAGCGCTGCTCGGCCCTGATGTCGGGCTGCCACGTACGTCAATCGCGCCGGGCTTGAAGGTATTCCCATTCAAAAAACGGCAGCTCATGTTCGGAGCGAGCGTGGAGCTCGGCACGGGAGCCATTCATGAAACGCGGGCGCTACTATTGTCGGGATTCTATCATTTCTAGTCGAGAAAGAGTTGGAGCAGCCCCCGGCCGACTCGCCCACGGGCCTGGCACGTAGTCTTCAGTTGCAGTCAGCATCCCCGTCAAGAAACCCCATATTGACCTAACAACTTATCTTGATATATTAGGCTTATGGCAGTAGCAGTCCACTCCAGAACCGAACGCGCGATCGAGCTCTTTCACGCTCTCTCCGACGAGACCAGGCTCGAGATCATCGAGCTGCTCCGCAAAGGAGAGCGGTGCGTCTGCGAGCTGACCGACACGCTGGATGCCGCCCAGTCGCGGCTGTCGTTCCATCTGCGCGTTCTCAAGGACGCGGGAATCGTCAGCGATCGGAAGGAAGGACGTTGGGTCTACTACGCGCTGGATCCCGAGGCATTCGAGGAGGTCGGGACCCTGGTCTCCGGCATGAAGCCGCGTGCTCTTCGTCGCTCCGAGGCCTGCTGCGCCTGATTTTTTATTTCACCAACGCATCAACCAATATTGTTTGGAGATCATATGACGGTATCTGACTCAACACTCAAATCCAGCGTCAAGGAGAAGTACGGCCAGGCCGCGCTTCGCGTCAGCGAAGGCGCCACCGCCGCCCCGTGCTGCGGCTCCAGCGCCTGCTGCGGAGCAACAACGGAAGCGTGGGACCCGATCACCTCGGATCTCTACGACGAAAAGCAGAAGGCAGGTATCCCCATCGAAGCGGTGCTCGCATCGCTCGGCTGCGGAAATCCTACCGCGCTCGCCGCGCTGAAGGAGGGTGAGACGGTTCTCGATCTCGGCTCCGGCGGCGGCATCGATGTGCTTCTCTCGGCCAAACGCGTCGGTCCGACCGGTAAGGCCTACGGACTCGACATGACCGACGAGATGCTCGCGCTCGCCAACGAGAACAAGCGCCGAGCCGGCGCGCAGAACGTCGAGTTCCTGAAGGGAGAGATCGAGCAGATTCCGCTGCCCGACGCATCGGTAGATGTCATCATCTCCAACTGCGTGATCAACCTCTCCGCGGACAAGCGTAAGGTGCTGAAAGAGGCCTTTCGCGTTCTGAAGCCGGGCGGCAGATTCGCGGTGTCGGATGTCATCGTTCGTGGCGACGTTCCGGCCGCCGTGAAGACGAACATGGAGCTGTGGATCGGCTGTGTCGCTGGCGCGCTTGAAGAGCAGGAATTCCTCGCTCTACTGCGCGAGGTGGGGTTCGTGAAACCGTCGATTGAGCCGACAAGGGTGTACAAGGCTGAAGATGCCGCGGCCTTTCTGAGTGGAAGTGGTCTCGACGCCATTGAATTCGCGTCCCAGATCGATGGAAAATTCATGGGCGCATTTGTGCGCGCGACGAAGCCGCTGGCACAATGTTGCGGTTCTGACTGCTGCTGATTTTCAGACGGTTTCGGACGCTTGAC
>JAYWBE010000077.1:0-2327 GCA_043781715.1 Gemmatimonadaceae bacterium | reverse complement strand
TGGGCGGACCGAAGAACAAGCGGCTGCTGAAGGTGTTTCAGGAAACGGGCGCCAAGCAGCTCGTCCAGAAAATGGAGCTGCAGCACATCGCCGACCGGCGGCTGCCATCGAGCAAGCAGCAGTACCGGGATATCGAGGAGGATCTGCTGTTCGTCCTGGACGAGAAGGGACATACGGTTCACCTCACCGACGCCGGCGTCGATTTCATGTCGCCAGATGCCCACGACCAGTTCGTCCTGCCCGATCTGTCGCAGGAGGTGCACGCGATAGATCACAATCCGGACATGACGCCCGCCGAGAAGCTCGAGGCGCGCAACACGCTGAATCGCGATTACGCGGCCAAAAGCGAGCGGCTGAACATCGTCCACCAGCTACTACGCGCGCACGCGTTGTTCGAGCGCGACGTGAACTACGTCGTGCAGGAAGGGCAGGTGCTGATCGTCGACGAGTTCACCGGGCGCACCATGCACGGGCGCCGATGGTCCGAAGGGTTGCACCAAGCCGTCGAGGCGAAGGAAGGCGTGCAGGTGAAGGGCGAGACGCAGACACTCGCCACGATCACCATCCAGAACTACTTCCGCCTCTACGAGAAGCTGTCGGGAATGACCGGTACCGCCGAGACCGAAGAGACGGAGTTCCACCAGATATACAAGCTCGGCGTCTCGGTGATCCCGACCAACCGGCCGGTCATCCGCGACGACAGGCAGGACCTCGTCTACAAGACGCGCCGCGAGAAGTACAACGCGATCCTCGAGGAGACGCAGCGCCTGCACGCGCTTGGCTTCCCGGTGCTCGTGGGGACTGTGAGCGTCGAAGTATCGGAGACGCTCGCGCGAATGTTCAAGCGCGCCGGAATTCCGCACAACGTCCTGAATGCCAAGTATCACCAGCGCGAGGCCGAGATTGTCGCGGGTGCAGGCCAGCCTGGCGGCGTGACGATTGCGACCAACATGGCGGGCCGCGGAACGGACATTAAGCTCGGGCCGGGCGTTACCGAATCCAAGCCATCTCAGCGCATGGACGCGGAGAACCAGCTCGTGGATGTGGTCGAGTGCGGCGGCCTGCACATCATCGGCTCCGAGCGGCACGAGTCGCGCCGCATCGATCGTCAGCTCCGCGGCCGTGCCGGCCGTCAGGGAGATCCGGGCGCGTCGCAGTTCTTCCTGTCGCTCGAGGACGACCTCATGCGTCTCTTCGGCTCCGACCGCATCGCAAAGCTGATGGACCGCATGGGCGCGGAAGAGGGCGAAATGCTCACGCACTCGCTCATCACCCGCTCGATCGAGCAGGCGCAGAAGCGCGTCGAGCTCCAGAACTTCCAGTCACGCAAGCGGCTGTTGGAATACGACGACGTGATGAACCAGCAGCGCGAGGTGATCTACTCGCTGCGGTCGTTCGCGCTCGAGGGCGGGGAAGAGCTGAAGGCCGAAGCTGAGAAGATGATCGAGAAGGGCGTCGCGAAGCGCGTCGAGAACATGCTTGGGGCGTTCGACTCGCAGGAAGAATGGGATTTCGCGCTCGTGCGCCAGGACCTCCTGATGCACTACATGCTGGCAGTTCCCGGCTTCGAGGATGGATCGCTTCCGGGCAGCGAAGAAGAAGCGGGACTGCGGGCGACCGCAGCAGGCCGCAAGGCGTTCGACGACAAGCTGGTGAGTCTCGGTGAGTACTCCGGCCAGCTGCTCGCGATCGTCATGCTGCACGTACTCGACGAAAAGTGGAAGGACCACCTTTACGACCTTGACCAGCTTCGCAACGCGATCGGCTACCGCTCGTGGGGCCAGAAGGATCCGCTCATCGAGTACAAGCACGAGGCATACAGCATGTTCGTGGATCTGATGGACGACATCCAGAACACGTTCACCGAGAGATTCCTGCGAGCGCAGATCACGTTCGAGGAGCGGCAGTCGCCGCCCCCGCCGACGTTTCTGAGCGGTCCGGACCTGGATGGGAATGGGGAGGAGCGCGCTCCGAGGCGGCGCAGGAAGGAGTTCAACGCGCTCGGAGTCATGGAGGAGGTCGGCGCCGACGGTGGCGAAGGAACCGATGCGACGCTCGACATCGCGCCGGCCGAGGCTCCGAAGAGGGGAACCGCCGTGCGCCCAGAGCCGACGGTGCACGTCGGAGGAAAGAGCTCGTCGCTGAGCAAGGCGATGGCTGGGGGTGCGATCGGCGGGGTTCCTGGTGTGCCTGGCGTGTCGGGCGGGTCCGCGGACTGGAGCAACGTCGGGCGGAACGATCCCTGTCCGTGTGGGTCGGGGAAGAAGTTCAAGAAGTGCCACGGCGCCAATCTTTAGGTTGAGATCGCGGCGCCGGTTGTAGGCATC
>JAYWBE010000076.1:0-7250 GCA_043781715.1 Gemmatimonadaceae bacterium | reverse complement strand
CTTCGCACGTGGCGTGGCAGCGCGGCAAAGGCGCGATCATCGACGTTACGGGTCAGCGCAGCGCCTTCCCGATGCTTGACGGAGTTGGGAAGGGAGACATTGACCTCGGCTCGGAGGGCGACATTCCCTATGCTCCGGGGCGGGAAACGCTCTGGATCGGCTCGGGGGATCTCGCCAAGGCGAACGTGAGTGAAAGCGAGATAATTCATCCGCTCGCCGCCGGTGCGGAGGCGTACTACACCTACCAGTCGGGAGATTCCGTCAACTTCCAGCTTCCCGGCGGACAGCGCCTCCAGCTGCGCGAGCTCCGCATTCGCCCGCGTCAACCCAAGTGGAATGTCGCGGTCGGCTCGCTCTGGTTCGACGCGGCCACGGGGCATCTCGTGCGCGCGGTATATCGCATGGCGCAGGAGATGGACATCATGGCCGTGGCCAAGGAAGCGAACGAGGAAGAGCACAACCACGATGATGACATCCCGCGCTGGCTGAAGCCGATGATCACCCCGATGAAGGCGAACGTCAGCGCCATCACCGTCGAATACGGTCTCCACGAGGGCCGCTTCTGGCTCCCGAGATCGCAAACCATTGAAGGCGAAGCGCAGGTGAGCTTCATGCACATACCATTCACGTTCGAGCAGCGCTACGACTACTCGAGCGTGAACGGGACCGACCCGCTCCCCGCCGTCATCATCGCCGCGATGGATACGGCGAGCGATTCCCTATCGCGCGCCGGCCGGAGAGAGCGCCTTCGCAACCAGTGCAAGCAAGGGACGGAACGCGTTCGTAGGGTTTACAAATCAGAGGAAGATTTGCGCATCCTGATCAGAGTGCCGTGCGACACGGTCGCGCTCGCGCACTCGAGCGAGCTCCCCAAATCCATCTACGACGAAGGCGAAGCGGTGTTCGGAACGGCGGAGCGCGATGCGCTGGTCTCCGAAGCGCTGACGCTCGGCGCTCAACCGGAGTTCGCTCCGCAGACCCCGACGGTCTCCTGGGGACTTCCGTTCACGCGCTTCAATCGCATCGAAGGATTGTCGAGCGCGTTGGCGGTCGAAGAGGTCCTTGGCGGAGGGTACTCGACGCACGCGCTCTTTCGGCTCGGCGTCGCCGATCTCTCGCCCAATGGAGAGCTGTCCCTCGATCGCACCGATGGCCGGCGGAAGGTCGGAGTCGGTGTCTATCGCCGTCTCGTCGCCTCCAACGACTGGGGTGATCCGCTCGGCTTCAGCAGCTCGCTGTCGGCGCTCATCTTCGGACGCGACGAAGGGTTCTACTACCGGACGTGGGGCGCGGAGCTGAAGGGCGAGAAGGATTATGGGCTGGTCAACAGCTGGCGCCTGTTCGCCGAACAGCATTTCGACGCGACGGTGCACACGGAATTCGCGATTGCGCATCCCGGCGGAGTGAAGGGCGATCTCACGAACATCAACGCCGAGAACGGAAAGATCGTCGGACTGGCGGTTGGGCATCACTCGTCGTACGGGCTCGATCCGCACGGATTCCGCGCTCTGACCGACATCAAGCTCGAGGGAGGGACGGGCACCTTCGACTATTCGCGCGGGTCGCTGCAAACTACGCTCTCGCGCGGCCTCGGTAGCGTGCTCGATGGCGCGCTGACGCTCGGCGCCGGTACGTCGGGCGGCCAGCTCCCGATCCAGAAGCAGTTTTTCCTCGGTGGCGTTCAGACGGTGCGCGGTCAGAAAGCCGGCACGGAGATTGGCAATTCGTTCTGGATGACCAGCGCGGAGTTCGGCACTCGATCGGCGGGGTTTCGCAAGATCGTGTTCGGGGATCTCGGCTGGGCGGGCGATCGCACGAACTTCTCGCATCCGGGCCGTCCACTTAGTGGAGCAGGTGTTGGCGCGTCATTCATGGACGGGCTCATTCGCATCGATCTCGCCAAGGGCATCTATCCGGAGAAATCCGTGCGCGCCAATCTTTACGTCGAGGCGCGGTTCTAACCTTCGTGTGTCCTAGACATCTCTGTACGGGTCGAGGCGGGTTATCCTCTTCGGGAGCTCTCGCCTGCCGCCTCGCCTTTCGGCTCGCGGCATCGCGCCGCCTTACAGCGGCGCTGGCTCCGGCCGCTCCCTCAGAGGACAACCCGCCTCTCCGCATAGATCTCTAACTGCGCACGCCTAGAAAGCTCGCCTCGCCGCGGATAACCGCGGCCATTCTTCGGAGTCAGCGGCGAGAAGGCTGCTCTTCGCGCGGTCTCTGTCGCGCTCAGTGACAGACTAAGTCACGGCCCAAAAAGCGCTCGTTCCCACCGCGCCCGCGACGAGATGGTTTTGATATCATGCACGCACTAACTCGGGCGACTTCAGTTGACGCGGACTTGGACAGGGAAGGAGGGACATCCTCCCGACTGACCGGCGCCACGACCTCGAACAAACCAAAGCGCCCGCTATTCCTCGGCCATGAACGGATAGCGATAGTCGACGGGTGGCGAGAAAGTCTCCTTGATGTTCCGGGGACTGATCCAGCGCACGAGGTTGAGCTTTGACCCGGCTTTGTCGTTGGTCCCCGACCCGCGGGCGCCGCCGAATGGCTGCTGTCCCACGACCGCGCCCGTTGGCTTGTCGTTGATATAGAAATTGCCCGCGGCATTACGGAGGACGAGAGCGGCCTCGCGGATCGCCCGGCGGTCTCTGCTGAACACCGCGCCGGTGAGCGCATAGGGCGAAGTCTCGTCCACGATCTTGAGCGTCTCGGCCCACTTGTCGTCGGGATAAACGTGCGCCGTAACCACGGGTCCGAAAATCTCCTCGCACAGCAGGCGATACCCGGGATCCTTCGTCTCGATCAGGGTCGGCTCGATGAAGTATCCATCTTCGCCGCGAGCGACGCCTCCGGCGATGATCTTCGCGTTCTTGCGCCCATGCTCGACATACTCCCCAATTTTTGTAAATGCCTTCTTGTCGATCACAGCTCCCATAAAGTTCCGGAAATCAGCAACGTCTCCGACGCGAAGCTCCTTCATGATAGCGACGGTGCGATCGCGCACCTCGGGCCAGATCGATTCGGGGATGTATACCCTGCTGGCGGCGGAGCACTTCTGTCCCTGGTACTCGAACCCTCCGCGCGCGATGGCGACCGAGAGAGCGACCGGATCCGCCGACGCATGCGCGACGATGAAATCCTTGCCGCCCGTCTCCCCGACGATACGCGGATAAGACTTATAGCGCGACATGCTGGCACCTATAGTCTTCCACATGTTATTGAAGACGGCGGTGCTGCCCGTGAAATGCACCCCGGCGAGATCACGGTTCGAGAGAAGCCTGTCGGAGATGAGAGCAGCATCACCCGGCACGAAGTTGATCACTCCCGGAGGAAGTCCTGCCTCCTCGAGCAGCTTCATGATGTAGTGCGCGCTCAGTATTGCGCTCGAGGCCGGTTTCCAGATGACGGTGTTCCCCATCAGCGCCGGCGCCGTCGGAAGATTTCCCGCGATCGACGTGAAGTTGAATGGCGTCACCGCGTACACGAATCCTTCGAGCGGCCGGTAATCGAGCTGGTTCCACATCGTGCGGTCGCTGAGCGGCTGCTCGTCGTAGAGGCTCTGCGCGTAGTTCGGATTGAATCTCCAGAAATCGATCAGCTCGCACGCCGCATCGATCTCCGCCTGGTACGCGGTCTTCGATTGGCCGAGCATCGTCGCGGCGTTGACCGTGGATCTCCACGTCGTCGCCAGCAGCTCGGCCGCCTTGAGAAACACGGCGGCGCGATCTTCCCACGCCCAGTTCGCCCAGTCTTTCGCCGCTTCTGTCGCCGCGGTGACGGCCTGATCGATGCTCGCCGCGCTGGCGCGGTGCCACTGGGCCAGTACGTGGCGATGATTGTGGGGCATCACCGATTCCGCCAGCTCACCGGTGTGAACCTGTTTGCCGCCAATAATGAGAGGAATGTCGATCCGCTCGCTGGACATCGAGTGCAGGCGCTCCTTCAGCGCCGCTCTCTCCGGAGATCCAGGCGCGTAGCTCTTGACCGGCTCGTTCACCGGCGGTGGTACACGGCGATTCCCATTGAATCCGGTCAGAGTTCGCGCGACCGTCGCGGGAGCTGCGTTCTGGGCGCTGGGCTCGTCGTTGGTTGATTTGGCTTTGCGCGGGCTGGCGCCGGAGGAGGCGGAACGGCCGGGTTTGACTGCAGAGGCGGACATGAATTCCTCGAGATGACGTGCGGAAGTACTCTCGAAAGATACGGCCCGTCGACTCAAAACAAACCCCTTCGCTCGAGGAGCGCGTCAGTTTCGCGACGAGGCGCGGAGTGTGGCGGCCTTCTCCCGCTCGACGCGGGGAGCTAAAGTGCGTGGATGGGGAATCGCGCTCTGAGATACTCGCTGGCGCTCCTTCTCGCCGGTTGTGTCAACGAGCCGGTGGAGTGGGGCAACGTTTCATATCGCCAGTCCCAGCTCGGTGACCCCGATGCACGGAGCGCGGTGATGAGCGCGAATCTACCGGCGATCGCTGGGTCGAGCACTCCATGCATCCGTTCGATTCGCACCGCTGGCGCTGCCACGGAACTGTTTCGCGCCTGGTGGTCGTCACGGAGCGACAGCAACGTCGTGCTGTGGATGCAGCGCTCCGGAGACCAGGGCAGGACCTGGCAGCTCCCGGTGGAAGTCGAGTCGCGCGACCGCGGCCGTCGTGGCTGCGATCGTCCGGCTCCCGGAATTTTCTACGATCCGGTCAGCGGGTACGTGCATCTCGTCTACTTCATCGAGGCGAGCGATGGAGCCGGCGTCTTCTTCGCGCACTCGATGGACAAGGGCGGGATGTTTCACTCGCCCGTTCCGGTCGTTTATGGCAATTCACCCTCGATTGCGAGCGTGGCCGCGCACGGCGATAGCGTGGTCGTCGTGTTCGAGGATCCAAACTCGACGACGCCCAGAATCGGGATCGTGCTCTCGCGCGTCACTGGGCACGTTTTCGACCAGCGCGGACAGGCGACCCCCGACAATGTTCCAGCGATCGCGCCCTGGATTGCGCTTGACCGCAACAGAATCAGAGTCTGGTGGAATGCGCCCAGCGATTCGGCGGACAGGCCGGAGCGGGTGGGCTACCGCGATGGAATCTGGCGCTGAGGGGCGCTCAGCGTTACCGCTTACTGCTTTGCCGCGCTGGTGCTAACGCTCTCCGGCCGGTCGCGAATGGCCTGAGGTAGCATCGCCCACTGCTCGGCGCGTAGCAGTTTTTCCGCGGCGGCGATGGCACGCGTGGTATTCCCCGATGCCTCCTCGAGCATCATCGCGACGCTCCCCGCCATTTGCGTGACGTCGCCCGCTTCCTGCGACCTGGAGAGCAGAGCGCGAATGTTCCTGTAGATGCGCCCGTTCTTCGACTGTAGCGTATCGGCGACGTCGGTGAGCCCGACGATCTGAACCGCGCTCAAGTGCAGCGCATCCTTCATGCCGAGAATCTCAGCGACCGGATTCGGGACCGTGGCATCGACTGCCGAACCCTTCTCGCGCGAAGTCGGGACGTCGGACCTCCCCGTTATCTCGACCATCGACAGCGCGAGTGGCGCTCCACCGAGCTGCAGATCGATGGTCATGTGCTCGGGATCGTTCGTATGTCGGGTGATCGTCCGCTGCACGGGGGCGAAGCCCATGCGTTTCGCCTGGAGCACGTACTTGAGCGCCGTCTCGGGGAAGAAGATCTTGTAACGTCCTTCTACATCGGTGGTGTACGAGCGCGTGCGACCCGAACCGAGCGATGTCGCACCGACCTGAGCATCGGCGACGGGCTTGCCGGTCAGATCCGTGACACGTCCGGTGAGAATGTCGGCACGGGCTTCTGTCTGCGCATGAAGCGCGGCCGGAGCCAGGCAGAGAGCCAAAAGGGAAATGACAGTTCGCATCAGCCAGCCGAGGGGACCTCACTATAATCAACATCCTTGCGCGTCGGTGCAACACCCGGGATTGCCCGCCACTCCAGGGACGCGCACGGTAAAGTACTTGCAGCGGCGAGCGGCATGACTCGATTCATAGGCGCCCACACGATCGATAATGGCGGCATCCACATGGCGGTTCTCCGCGCGGGGAACGCGGGGATGACCGCGCTTCAGGTTTTTACGGCCATCCCGCGCTTCTACGGCGACAAGGCGACAATTAAGCCGGAGAGAGTGGCCCGCTTCAAGGCGGCGCTGGCGAAGACCAGAATCAAGCCTGCGAATGTCGTCGTACACGCGGCCTACGTGCTGAGCGTCGCGACACCGGACGAGGAGAAGTGGGCGCGGGCCAGCGCGGGACTCACCAAGGAGCTGGAGAGATCGAGCGCCCTCGGTGTGGGTGCGGTGTGTTTTCACCCCGGCTCAGCGGGAACGGGCGACCGCGCGGACTCGACAACGCGCATCGCCAGGGCCATCACCGTGGCTCTGAAGACGATCGAGTCCGATACGCGCCTCCTCGTGGAGAACACCGCCGGCGCTGGAAAGACCATGGGAAAGACGGCGCAGGAGGTGAAAGAAATCCTGGCTGGCGTTCCAGAATATCTCCGGGCGAGAACCGGCTACGGACTCGACACCTGCCACCTCTTCTCCTCGGGCTACGACATCACCGCGTCGAAGCAGGCGTTCACCGCGGTGCTCGACGAATTCGAGGAAGCCGCGGGCGAGCCGCCGTCCTTCTTCCATCTGAACGACAGCGAGGGAGAGCTGGGATCGAACAAGGATCGCCACGTTCTCATAGGGGACGGACACATAGGGAAGCAGCCGTTCGAGTGGCTCATGCATGACCGCCGCAGCAGCGATGTGCCGCTCATTCTCGAGACTCCGCAACAGAAATATGACATAGCGGAAGACGACGATTCGCCCGACCCGTACGACGTGAAAATGGTGAAGCTCCTGGAGGAATTTGCGGGAAAATGAGGGGAGCGGCCTGACTCATCGGACCCCGAAATACCGTTTTTCCCTCTGGAATGTCGTGTTTCTCATAGGGAAACTCTTTGCATTCCCTATTGCTTTCGCCTCGCGGGACTATAGCTTGCGTCGCTGACGGACCGCGTTTCACTCTGTAGCAGCAACTCGCATCCGATCATCAAACCAGGAGACAAGATGGCAGCGAAAAAGAAGAGCAAAGGAAGAAAGAAGTCATCGTCCCGGAAATCTTCGGCCAGAAAGTCATCTAGAAAAGCGGCAAAGAAAGGCGCTCGGAAGAGCAGCCGCCGGAAATCCTCGGGCAAGAAGCGCACGCCCAACGCTGCGTTCATGAAGCCGATGCAGCCGAGCAGCGATCTCGCCAACGTAGT
>JAYWBE010000075.1:0-2333 GCA_043781715.1 Gemmatimonadaceae bacterium | reverse complement strand
GCTCGACGAATCAGGCGTTGACGTCATCGAGCCGGGGAAGCTGCGGTCGGATCTGGCGCATACTCTGGCGTCCATCAGGCAGCGCGTTCAGAAGATGTACGTGCACCTCGATCTCGATGTCCTCGACGCCAAGGTGGCGGCGGCGAACAATTTCGCTGTTTCGGGCGGACTGACCCTCGACGATGTCGAGTACGCGCTCTCGCAGATCGCTCAACACTTCCGGATCGCCGGGGTCACGTTGTCCGCCTATGATCCAGACGCGGATATAGATGGCGCGGCTGCCAATGCCGCCATTCGCATGATTTGCACTGCTGCGGGCTTGGCAGGCGGGACGTAGATTCCGTGGGCTAGCCCCAACAATTACCCGACGGAGGTTTTGCAATGCATCTCCCCCCGGTCAATTACCTCGCAGTTCTCGTCGCCGCCATCGTGATCTTCATACTCGGCGGACTCTGGTACTCTCCGGCCCTCTTCATGAAGAAATGGGTCGCACTCCAGGACAGAACCGAGGAGCAGATGCGAGCCCAGGCGGCGTCAGCCAACATGCCGCTCATGTACGCCAGCGCCTTCGTGACATCATTGATCATTTCCTGGGTCATGGCACTCCTGCTCGGGCACATGGCGGCGGTCGTGGATCCTTCCGTCATGAACATCAACGCGGCGCACGGAGCTATTTTCGGCTTCACCTGCTGGCTTGGCTTCGCCGCGCCGACCAGCTATGCCACCGCGCTTTTTTCCGGCAAGCCGAAGCAGCTGTGGCTAATTGATTCCGCCTACAATCTTGTTTCATTCGTGCTCGCGGGAGCTATTCTCGCAGTGTGGAGGTAGCACGATCTTCGTTCAGTCAATCAGGAGGAGAGACATGATGTCCAAGTCACGCCGACACTGGCCGGCAACAATCGCCGCAGCCGCATTGATTCTGGGAGCGGCGTCGATAGCGGGCGCGCAAAAAGCCGACGCCTCGAAGGGGAAGGCAAAGGGGAAAACAACCCACGCGCCTTCGCATTTCAGAGTGATTGCTCCCGATCTGGAATCGAAGGCCCGCATCACGCTGCCCCACGTGTTCAACGCAATGGGGTGCAACGGCCAGAACATCTCGCCCGCGCTGCAGTGGCTCAACGCGCCAGCGGGAACCAAGTCGTTCGCCGTAACGGCGTACGATCCCGATGCCCCGACGGGCAGCGGCTGGTGGCACTGGGTGATGTACAACATTCCGGCGTCAACCACGGAGCTGGCGGCGGGAGCAGGAAATGGCCGCAACGCGCCGAACGGGAGCGCGGAGGGACTGACCGACTTCGGGACGAAGGGATATGGCGGGCCTTGTCCGCCGAAGGGCGACAAGCCGCATCACTATCACTTCACGGTGTTCGCGCTGAAGGTGGACAAGCTCGACCTTCCCGGGAACGCGACAGCCGCCATGGTTGGATTCAACCTGAACGCCAACAAGCTCGCGACCGCGCGCGTTACAGGCCTTTACGGACGGTAGTTGAGTCCGGAGCCGGCTTGAGGAGATCCTTCGCGTTGACGTAGAAGCTCTCGTCGACGCGAAATTCCTCCGGTCGCACGAGATGTATCGGAGTTGTCTTCCATGTCTCGGTTGGCCTGATCCACGAGTAGCTGCCCGTCGATGTCGTGACCCTCACCGGCATCGCAAATCCCGGCACGACATTGCTCCAGCGGTAGGAGAGCTTCTGTCCCTCGAGCTTGTATTCGAGCGTCGGAACCTTCGTCGTGCGCAGATATTCATCGAACACCTTGCTCAGGTCCATCCCCGACTGGCGGCTGATGTAATCCTCGACCTGTTTGGTGGTCACTGTCTGGTGCCAGAACGTCTTGCCCAGCCCGCGCAGAATTCCGCGCCAACGGGCGTCGTCGTTGACTAACTGGCGGATCGTAAGCAGCATGTTGCCGCCCTTGTCGTACATGTCGCCCGAGCCTTCGTGGTTCACGCCGTAAACGCCAATTATCGGCACATCGTTTCTAATCAGTTTCCGCTGTCCAATCGTGTACTCTGCTCCTGCCTTCTTTCCCTGCTGGCATTCCGTGTACAGGCCTTCCGCGTAATTGGCGAAGCTCTCGTGGATCCACATGTCGGCGGCATCCTTCATCGTGATGCTGTTGCCGAACCATTCGTGCGCGCTCTCGTGGATGATGATGAAATCCCAGAGCAGGCCGCGCCCCGTCTGCGAGCGATCGCGCCCGAGATAGCCGTTCTTGTAGTGATTGCCGTAGGCGACGGCGCTCTGGTGCTCCATGCCGAGGTGCGGAGTCTCGACGAGCTTGTAACCGTCCTCGTACCACGGGAACGGACCGAACCAGCTCTCGAAGCACTG
>JAYWBE010000074.1:0-2336 GCA_043781715.1 Gemmatimonadaceae bacterium | reverse complement strand
GCCAGCCTCGACAAGGTGGGATTCAACATGAGGCAGAAATCGGGAATGGGATACTATCTCGGGCCGGATCAGCTCAAGAACATGCATCCGAACGCTCTCACCGACATTCTGCGACGCGTCCCGAGCCTTCGCATCAACTATGGGCCGAACGGCGACGAGGTAAGCAGCTCGCGGGGGACAACGAGCCTCACGGGTGGCGGTGGATGCGTGCAGTATTACGTTGACGACATGCCGTGGCAATCGGCGACGCCCGGCGACGTCAACAACTTCGTCAACGCCAATGAAGTTGTGGGTGTCGAAGTTTATGCCGGATCCGGCGTGCCGGCCCAGTACACCCGCGGCATGCAGGATTGCACGACGATCGTCATCTGGACGAAGTTCAAGATTCGCGATTAAACCCCAAGCTTTACCTTCACGCCGGAGCCGAAGATGAAAGTGCCGAGCAGGTCCCAAGTGTTAAACATCGCCGCAATCGTCGCGCTCTGCGGCGCGTGTTCATCTGCGCAGCGAATGCAGAATTCCGTTTCTGCCGCAACCGCCCTCATGTACAACCCCAGCGGCGCGCCGATCGGCACAGCTCAGATCTGGCAGGATAAGAACGGACTCGTCCATGTAGAAATCGCCAGCGTCTCGCTTCCGGCGGGCACGCACGGAATCCACTTCCATGACGTCGGGAAGTGCGAGGGAAGCGGCGCGTTTGCCACGGCCGGTGGGCACTACAACCCGATGGGGATGGAGCACGGGCTCCAGAATCCGAAGGGACCACACGCCGGCGACAATCCGAACATCGTGATCCCGGCCAGCGGCGTCGGAAACCTCGCGTTTACCTCCGATCGTGTTTCGCTCACGCCGGGAACGCGCTCGCTATTCGATGCCGATGGCACGTCACTCGTGATTCACGCGAGTGCCGACGACCAGGTCACGAATCCCTCCGGCAACAGCGGCGCGCGCATCGCATGCGGAGTAGTGCGAGCGCTTCCTTGATCGCTGAAATCTCTTGACACACTCGGCGACCCGCCGCACGTTCCACGCATGACGGGTCGCCCTCGACGTAAAGCGGCAGGCGGTGAAGGCGCGCGAGCCGGAGCCAAGGGCAGCGAACACAGAATGGCGCGCAACGCGAGAAGCATGGCTCACATGAATCTCGCCGCAGCGCTGGCGACCGTGTTTTCCGCCGGCGTCTACACCAAGGACGAGCTGCGGACCGCGGTATGCACTTTCGTCTCCGAGATGAAAGATGGTGGAGAGACCAGTGAAGGCGTCGTCAGGGCGGCGCGGAGTCTCGTCAACGAAGTCGGTGCGCACTTTCCCCCGTCCGAGCGCACGCAGATTCTGCTTGCCGACATGGTTATCTGGTGCCTCGCGGAGTACTATCGCGAGAGTGCGTGAGGGCGCCCGCGTCCTCTTTTCTGCTCGTAGAGAGCGGTATCCGCCTGAGCGAGCAGATCCGCCAGCATCGTACCTTCGGCCTTTGACCTCTTGGCGCCCAGACTGAGCGAGAGCTCGTACCCGCGGTCGATCTCCCGATTGTGGTTCGCTACCCGCGACTTGATTCGCTCGCACACGAGCTCGGCGGTCTGATCGGAATCGACCGTCATCAGCGCGACGAATTCGTCGCCTCCAAGACGCGCGATGAGGTCAGCTTCGCGGCAGCTCTCGCGGAGCACGCGCGCGGTATCGATGAGCGCGCGATCGCCCACCAGATGTCCGTGAGTGTCGTTGATGTGTTTGAGGTGATCAACGTCGATGAAGATCATGAGGACGTCACGCTCCTGGCGAGTCGCCAGCTTGAGCGCCTGCTCCGACAGCGTGATGAAGGCTCGCCGGTTGGGAAGTCCGGTCAGCTGGTCGACGAGGAGTAGCGCCTTGAGCTCGTCTTCCGCGTGCTTCCTGGCGGAGATGTCGTGGTACATGGCGTAGACTCTTCCCGGCTGATCCACGACACCAAACGGCGTCGCGGCGATGGCGACCCAAAGGGTGTGGCCGTCCTTGTGACGCCGTAGCGCTTCCGTTCTCAGTTTCTCTCCGGCTGCCACTCGTGCGGTGAGCCTTACGCCGTCTTCGACCATCTCCTTGGGGACGATCAGATCGTTGATGTTCCCTCCGATTGCCTCGCCATCCGTGTAGCCGAACATCGTCGTGAACTGGCCGTTGATGCGGATGATGCGGTCGCGCTCGTCGAGGATCGCGATTGCCTCCGGCGCGTTCTCGAAGAGCGTGGCGAAGTAGACGTTCTGCGTTTGAAGCGCCTCGTAAAGACTCTTTCGATCGGTTACATCGATCGCGATTCCAACGGTTCCGGTGATTTTTCCGTCGGCGGCTCGGAGGGGCTCGAC
>JAYWBE010000073.1:0-2355 GCA_043781715.1 Gemmatimonadaceae bacterium | reverse complement strand
CCGACGTAATCGGCATCACCAATCAACGAGAGACGATTGTCGTCTGGCACCGCGACACGGGGAAGCCCCTCGCGCGCGCGATCGTGTGGCAGGACAGGCGGACCACGGAGCGCTGCGCCGAGCTCAGGGGCAAGATGACTTTCATCGCCGAGCGCACGGGGCTGCGCCCCGATCCGTATTTCTCCGGCACGAAGATCGAGTGGCTGCTCAAGAAGCCGGAGATCGCGTTCGTCGCGAGAAACGGGAGACTGCTTGCGGGCACGATCGACACCTGGCTGATCTGGAAGCTCACCGGCGGCCGCGTTCACGCCACCGATCCCACGAATGCGTCGCGCACTCTCCTCTTCGACATCAATCGATTGAAGTGGAGCAGGGAGCTGTGCGACATCTTCAATATTCCTATGGAGATCCTGCCCGAGGTGCGTCCTTCGGCCGGCGACTTCGGAAAGACGGTGACTTCATTCTTCGGCAAATCTCTTCCGATTACCGGAGTCGCCGGCGATCAGCAGGCCGCCCTGTTCGGGCAGGGATGCTTCGTCGCGGGTCAGGCGAAGAATACGTACGGCACGGGCGCGTTTCTGCTGCTCAACACGGGGAAGGAGGTGCCGCGCCCGGGAGAAGGACTGCTCGCGACGGTCGCGTGCGACGCCCAGGGCGGAGCTGCGTACGCACTCGAGGCGTCCATCTTCATCGCCGGCGCCGCCATCCAGTGGCTGCGTGACGGCCTTGGCATCCTCTACAACGCCTCGGAGAGCGAGCGACTCGCACGCTCGCTCGACTCCAACGATGGCGTCTACTTCGTGCCCGCTCTCGTCGGGCTCGGTGCTCCGAACTGGGAGCCGAGGGCGCGGGGGACGATCGTCGGTCTGACGGGGGGCACCACGCGCGCGCATTTCACGCGAGCGGCGCTCGAGGCGATGGCGTACGGATCGGCGGAGATGCTGGCGGTGATGGCCAAGCGAGGCCGTGTCAAATTCGAATCCATGCGAGTGGACGGCGGTGCCTCGGCCAACAACTGGCTGTTGCAATTCCAGTCGGACATCCTCGGCATTCCCGTCGAGCGCCCCGACATGGTGGAGACGACGGCCCTGGGCGCCGCGGGTCTCGCTGGAATTGCGGGCGGAGTGTGGAGCGATGCGGCCGAGTTCATCGGCACGAGACAGTTCACGCGCTTCACGCCGGCGATGCCGAGGGAATCGGCGGATGAGTTGATGGCCGGGTGGCAGCGCGCGGTGAGGGCCGCTCTCTTCTGGGCGCGAGACACGGGAGACGCTGGCGCGGTCAAGAAGAAGCGTCCGCGCTCAAAAGCAAAGAAGGGGTCTTTTGCAAAGAGAGGGGCTTCAAAGAAGCGGGCTTCAGCGAAGGTGGAAGCGAAGGGGAAGGGGAAGGGGAAGGTGAAGGCGAAAGCTCGCGCGGGGAGCGGCCGCAAGTCCGGGGGGGCCGGAGGTAAGTCTCCTCGCAGGCGTGGGAAATGAGTCGGCATCTGAGAAAGAGATGAATCACCTTCTGAGCGTGTGCCTCGCCGTCAATCTCGTCTGCGCCCAGACGGCCGTCGTCCGCGATAGCTGGTTCGGGATCGACAAGATCAAGCACTTCTTCATGTCGGCGTTCATCGAGAGCGTTTCGTACAGCGCGTTACAAGCTGCGCGCGTGAACCATCGCTCCGCGATGGCGGGCGCGATCGGAGTGACGGCCGCTTTTGGTGTCGGCCGAGAGATCCACGATTCGCGGAATCCGAACAACCACTTCAGCGTGAAAGATCTGAGCTGGGACGCGCTCGGCGCGGGTGCGGGGGTGGTTCTGTTGTCGCATACTATAAGGTAGGGCAGTCGGCGAACCGGCTCTGCGAGCTAGCAGTCAGCAAGCCTGCCTCTGCGATTCACCATCAGGCGCCGGGAAATGCATCGTCGATACCTGGAACGGCAGCCCCACGGAAAACGTTTTTCCCGCGGTGTGAGGCGATAGCGAGCCGATTTACTGTCGAGAAACGGCCACCGGCACCCACGTGTCGCCCTGACGCGAACCAAAGAGCACCCCGACGAAAGTCCCCAGAATGCCGCCCACACCGCCGGCGATGGCCGTAGCAAAGCCCCGGCCGAAGACGAGGCAGTAGTCGCACGGCTTGGGACGCTTGTAAGTGGCGTACCCGAGAATCGCTCCGCCACCGGCGCCAACGAGGAGTCCCACCAGCGCATCCTGCATCTTCTGTGTGTGCGTTCCGTGTGCGACGTCGATCGCGACTATGTTTAGCGTGCCGATCGCAGTCGAAGTCGATTGTTTGGCAGGAAGGAAGACGAGCGTGTCCGATGTGGTCGAAACCACCCACCCGGTCTGCTTCTGGTCCCCGAGAACGGG
>JAYWBE010000072.1:0-7349 GCA_043781715.1 Gemmatimonadaceae bacterium | reverse complement strand
CTCCCGACGCACCGACAGTTGGAAGAGGAGACGCCGGCTGAGCAAGGATGTGCGCGATCGCCGCCGCCAGGCCGCACACGAGATAGAACACGAGGAAGCGGAAGTGACCGAGGCTGTCTTCGATGTTGTTGCCGAAGACCCAGAAGAAAAGCGCGTTGCCCAGAATGTGTCCCCAGCCCCCATGCAGAAACATGGAGATCAACGGAGTGAGAATGTTGATGGGGTCGTTGTCGACGACACACGCGATTCCGCGCCCGAGGGGCACCGCCTCTCCCAACGGCGCCATGTGCGTGAGTTCCCCCGGAACCATCCCGAGGTTGCACACGCTGGCGGCGAGCGCCTGCTGATTGAAGCCGGCTCCCTGCACGAAAATCCAGGTCAGGAACATGGCGGCCAGGATGGCATACGTCATCCATGGCATGCGGACAGTCGGAAGCTCGTCGCTGAGTGGAATCACTGTTCTTACAGACGATCGAGAGCGTCAGTGCGGGTTAGTGGCGGAACGCGTCTTGGCATGGGTGCTAATCCGTCAGTCTCATTGGGCTGGAAAGCTAGTCGGGTTTCCACATTGTCGGGCAAGTTGACCGCGTCGGCCGGCCTGATTGTTTCAGAATCTCCGCCGTTATGGCAGAAATAAGCGGCCCCTCGCTTGCCGAAGACCAGTGCGGCGCGGAATGCGCGGAATGCGCGCCATCAGCGAAATCCGGAAAAACGACAGACGCGGCATCGGCTAAAAAACCAGGAGAATCAGAGATGGCAGATAAGGTAATTGGCATCGACCTCGGAACCACGAACTCGGTCGTCGCGGTTATGGAGGGCGGAGATCCCGTCGTCATCCCCAACGCCGAAGGTGGACGCACCACGCCCTCTGTCGTCGGCTTCACCAAAGACGGCGAGCGCCTTGTTGGTCAGATCGCAAAAAGACAAGCGGTAACCAATCCCCAGAATACCGTCTTCTCGATTAAGCGGTTCATGGGCCGCAAGATGTCGGAAGTGACCGAAGAGATTAAGCGCGTTCCCTACAAAGTCGTCGCGGGACCAAACGATCTCACGATGGTCGAAGTCCAGGGCAAGCGCTACTCGCCGCCGGAAATCTCCGCGATGATCCTCCAGAAGATGAAGCAGACCGCCGAAGACTACCTCGGCTACAAGGTCGAGAAGGCGGTCATCACGGTGCCTGCCTACTTCAACGACTCGCAGCGCCAGGCGACCAAGGACGCCGGGAAGATCGCGGGCCTCGATGTGCTCCGCATCATCAACGAGCCGACGGCTGCCGCACTCGCGTACGGCCTCGACAAGAAAAAGGATGAAAAAGTCGCCGTGTTCGATCTCGGCGGCGGCACGTACGACATCTCGGTTCTCGAGCTGTACGACGTCGAAGGATCGCGCCAGTTCGAAGTGAAGTCGACGAACGGTGACACCCACCTGGGCGGCGACGACTTCGACCAGCGCGTCATCGACTGGCTCGTGACGGAGTTCAAGCGCGACCAGGCGATCGACCTGTCCAAGGATCCGATGGCGCTCCAGCGCCTCAAGGAAGCGGGCGAGAAGGCGAAAATGGAGCTGAGCACCACTCAGTCCACTGACATCAATCTGCCCTTCATCACCGCTGACCAGAGCGGACCCAAGCATCTCAACTATTCCCTCACCAGAGCGAAGTTCGAGCAGCTGGTCGATGACCTCGTCCAGCGCACCATCCCACCGATGGAGAAGGCGCTCCAGGACGCTGGTCTCAAGCCCGGCGACATCGACGAGGTGATCCTAGTCGGCGGACAGACACGGATGCCCAAGATCCAGGATATCGTCAAGAAGTTCTTCGGAAAAGATCCGAACAAGGGCGTCAATCCTGACGAGGTCGTCGCGATCGGTGCCGCTGTGCAGGGCGCTGTCCTCACCGGAGAGCAGAAGGATGTTCTCCTGCTCGACGTCACACCCCTCTCGCTCGGCATCGAGACGCTGGGTGGAGTCACCACCGTGCTCATCCCTCGCAACACCACGATCCCGACCAAGAAGAGCGAGACCTTCTCGACGGCTGACGACAATCAGACGACGGTGGAGATCCACGTTTTACAGGGCGAGCGCGAGCTGGCTACGTATAACAAGACCATCGGCAAATTCCAGCTCACTGGAATTCCGCCCGCACCGCGCGGGATGCCGCAGGTCGAGGTGACGTTCGACATCGACGCCAACGGAATCCTCCATGTGACCGCGAAGGACAAGGCAACTGGCAAGGAGCAGAAGATTCGCATCGAAGCTTCGAGCGGACTCTCCGACGCCGAGATCGACCGCATGGTCAAGGACGCGGAGAAGAACTCGGCCGAGGACAAGAAGCAGCGCGAGGCGATCGACGCGCGGAATCGTCTCGACTCGATGACGTACGAAGTCGAGAAGAACGTAAAGGAGTGGGGGGACAAGGTCACTCCGGATACGAAGGCCAAAGTCGATGCCGCCATCGAGAGGGCCCGCAAGGCGCTCCGTGGCGACGACATGACCGAGATCCGCGGAGCGCAGGAAGAGCTGACGAAGGTGTTCAGCGAGGCCGGGCAGGCGTTCTATCAGCAGCAAGGTCAGGCCGGCGCGCAGCCGGAGGCTGGTCAGCCCGCTGGCGCGACCGCAGGGGCGGACACGAGTAGCAAGCCCGCTGACGACGTAGTCGAAGCCGACTACGAGATCGTCGACGACAAAAAGTAAGAACCGGCAACAAGAAAGGGCCCGACTGATATCAGTCGGGCCCTTTTTCGTTCTTAGTCCTTTCGAGTGCTCTTCACTCTACCACGGACTATTGACCGGAGTCGGAATACATCCCAATCTATCGGCGGCTTTCCATGGAGAAGACCATGAATCGCATCGCAGTTACGGCGTGTCTGCTGGCCGTCGCCAGTGCCGGCGCGTTCGGCGTCATTCCGGCCGGAATGCATCACTACGCCTGGTCTCCCGGCAGAACCGTCATACAGCTCCACGGGATGGGCCCGTGGAAGCTCACCTACGTAAACCCGGCAGACGCGCCGAAGCCGCGCTAGCGGCCGGCGCTGACGCTCCAGTCGGCAAGGTCTGCCCACCACGCGTCGGGGCGGATTCCCACCGGGTGAATCCGCTTCGACACGCCATGGATGTTGCGCAGCTCGTAGATCCACATCGCGGGCGCATCGTCCGTAAGAATTCGGTAGGCGCGTCGATAGAGCTCGACGCTGCGCGAAGGGTTCATCTCGTTCATCGCGCTGTCGATCACCGCGTCAAACACGGGATTCCGGTACGACGTCGCGTTGTAGCCGCCCTTCTTGATCTCGGAGCTCGCCCACTCCTCGCGCACCGATGAAGGCGTCGGGTCGATGTGCCACGCGTTCAGCAGCGCCTCGAACTTCCGCTCTTCCATCCGGCCGCCGAACGTGTTTAGCTCGAGCGTCTCGACACGGACGTTCGCGCCAGCCTTTCTCCATTGCTCCTGAAGGAGGACAGCGATCCTCGTTCGGATCGCGCTTGAGCTCGGGACCATGAGCGTGAACGCGAGCGGTGTTTTTCCGCGGGCGCGCAGGCCATCGGTTCCACGCTTCCATCCGAGCGAGTCGAGCGTGCGCGCCGCTTGCTCGGGACCGTAGGGAATACCGATCGTCGTGTCGCTCGTCGGCATGATTCGGGTCGCCGGCCCGTGAGCAACGAGGCCCAGCGTATCGAACACGTTGCGCACGATTGCGGATCGATCGACCGCCATCACCAGCGCCCTGCGTGTTTGGCGATCCCCGAAAATGGGGTGCGGGCCGGTGTTGCTCGCGTTGCGCAGGTTGAATGCGGCGTAGCCGTAGTCGAGACTCCCCGGCGACACGATGATGTCGGCACCCTTCGCCTTCGCCTGCGGGATCAGCTCCGGCCTGACGACATCGAGGAAATCGGCCGTCCCGCCGAGGAATCGCAGCGAGGCCGCCTGATAGTCCGGCGACACGAGCCAGATCGCTTGATCGGCAACGGGCCTGCCCCGATAATTCCCGCTGTCTGCTTTAAGGACAATGCGCGACCCGCGATCCCACGCCGCGAACCGGAACCGTCCGCTCCCCACCGGAGCGCGCGTAAAGCTGCTCTCGTGGAGGGCGGTCGTTGCCGTTTGACGCAGCAGGTGAGCGGGCAGAATAACGACGGGACTCGCCACCTTGAAAAACGCGTCCGGAGTACGCCGGTGGAACCACACCACGGCGGTCAGCGAATCGCTCACCGATACCGAATCGACGTCGTCGAGATTCGAGGCGAGCGGCGAAGCGAGCGATGTGTCTTTTACCAGCTGAAACGTATATCGCACATCCTCGGCGCTCACTGAAACGCCGTCGTGCCACCGCGCCCGCGGATTCATGTGGAACGCAACCGACTGTGAGTCCGCCCCCCAATGCCAGCGATCCGCCAATCGCGGCGTGAATCCGGCGTCCCCAACGGTGTTGAGCGAGGGACCGATGTCGGCGAGGTTGTCGAAGACCTGATCTACGACCTGCTTCCCCATGAGCGTGAGCGTGAGTGGCGGAAAAAGAACGTCCGCGTCGGCGGCCGAAGACAGCACGATGGTGCCGCCCACGTGCTTGTCGCTCGAGCACGCGCTGAGAAGAAGAACCGCCGAGAGCGTGATCGAGAAAACGCATCGTCCATGCATCATGCCGTGCTTCCCATAGAAGACGCGTCTCCCATAGGAGCCGTGTTTCCCATAGAGATGGTTGCGGCGCGATGCGGGATCGAATCCACGGTCGCGTTTTCGTCCGCCCAGTCGAGAAATGTCTCGAGCAGATGTGAATCGAACTGTCCTTTCTGCGCGCGCATCTCGTCGGCGGCGCGCGCGTGCGACAGGGAGTCTCGATACGATCGCGCGGTCGTCAACGCGTCATAAACATCGGCAACGCAGAGAATCCGCGCGGCAAAGGGAATCTCCTCGCCGGCGAGACCGTCGGGGTACCCGCTGCCGTCCCACCGCTCGTGGTGGTTCCGGATGATCGCGCGAACGTCCCCCGGAAAGTCGATATCGGACACGAGCTCCAGTCCCGCCTCCGGGTGGCGCTTCATGATCGCCCATTCCTCATCGGTCAGTCCGCTCGCCTTGTTCAGCACCTCGGTGGGCACGATGATCTTTCCGATGTCGTGGAGCAGCGCGCCGAGCCGGAACCAGAAGAGCGAGCGCGAATCCATTCCCGCGCTGTCGGCCAGCACACACGCAAAGAAAGCCACGCGTTGGCAGTGGCCCTGTGTGTAATGGTCCTTGCTTTCGATCGAATCGCCCCATTGGTGCGCCATCTCCAGGAATCGCGCCTCCAGCGCCGCGTTCCGCCGCTCCACCTGCGCGACGCGGTGTTGCGCCTTCAACCGCGAGTAAAGAGCGTGCGACTGATTGAGGTTCGCAAGCATGTCGCGATGCCGTTTCTGCGTCCAGTAGAGTTCGGCCAGCTGCTCGGTCACGTCGGCCTTGAGCAGCAGGTCCTCTCCTTCTTCCGCGCACTCGCACGCTCGCCCGAGATACTCGGCCGCCTTGACGTAATCACCTCGCTCACGCGCGATCACTCCGACGTGCCTGAACACCTCGCCGCGCCACGACGGGGCGATTTCTCCAGTCAGCGCGAGCAGAGGCTCGACGCGATCCATCGCTTCGTCGAACCGTCCCGTCGCGATGCAAAGCTGCACCTGGTTGAGTGCGACGTTGAGCTGATTGGGGTGGTCGTGCTCCTCGCCGAATGCGTGCTCGGCTTCGGTGTACGCCGCTTCCGCGCGCTCGAGCTCGCCAAGATCGCTGTAGGCCAGCCCGATGTTGTTGAGAACCTGCGCGGCCTGGTCGCGCATGCCGAGGGCGCGGTAGCCGTCGAGGCTTAGATGGAACGCCTCGAGAGCGCGAGGCATGTCGCCGCGAATGCTGGCCACGGTTCCAAGATTCTGGTCGATCATCGCGAGCGCCGCCGCGTCTCGGATGGACTCCGCCGCAAGTCTCGCCTCGGTGTACATCGATTCGGCGCGGTCCAGATCTCCGCCGGTTTGATGGACTATCGCGACGACGTTTAGCGCCTGCGCGATCGCGGATTGCGAGCCTGCCTGAGTGGCGGCGGCAACCGCTGCTTCGAGAACATCTATCGCCGCGCCGCGATTCCCCTGCTCGAGGTAAGCTCTTCCCAGCCAGCGAAGAGACGAAAGTCTGGTGTGATCATTTGCGAAGGGATTCCGTACCAGCGCTTCGTACCGAACCGACGCGTCGCTCCAGCGGCCCTCGCGCTCCGCCAGCTTTGCCTCGTCTATGAGTGCACCTATCTCTGGTAATTCCACCTCGTCGGAACGAAAAGTGGAACGCACTCTCATGACGAAGCGAGGATTGTGCGACGCGTGGAACCCTCGTCGCGAAGCTTTCTCGTCAGTGTCGGCCGCGAGATTCCGAGAATGCGGGCGGCAGCGCTCAGATTTCCGCCGGTGAGGCCAATGGTGGTATGGATGGCCTCGTCGACAATCGCCTGGAGCGACTTGCCTTCCGCGGGTATCCGGATCACGCCGCCAGCCGGAGTTTCGACCAGAGGGATGAACGACCGTCGTTGCAGCGAAAGGTGGTGGGGCTGAATCACGTCGCCGGTGCAGATAACGACCGCGCGCTCGATGACGTTCTTCAGCTCTCGAATATTGCCCGGCCAGCGGTGTCTCTCCAGCGCGCTGACGGAATCCTGCGCCAGGCGCAGGCTCGCGCGGCCTTCCGTCTCCGCGTGCCGCTTGACGAAGTAGTGGGCGAGAATCGGAATGTCTCCGTCTCGCTCACGAAGCGGCGGAAGCTCGAGTCGCGCGACGTTCAGCCGGTAGAAGAGGTCGGCTCGAAAGCGATTGTCGGCAACGGCCGCCTCGAGCGACGAGTTGGTGCCCGCAATGATGCGGGCCGACAGGGCACGCTCTTCCGAGCCTCCAAGCCGGCGAAAGCGCCGGTCTTCAACCACGCGCAACAGCTTCGCCTGGAGCTTGAGCGGGAGCTCGGCCACCTCGTCGAGAAAAACGGTGCCGGATCCCGCGACTTCGAACAGCCCGCGCTTGAGGACGCGCGCATCGGTAAAGGCGCCCGGCTCGTGGCCGAACAGCTCACTTTCCAGCAGCGTCTCTGGGATTGCCGCGCAATTGATTGCCACGAACGGCTCCGGCGCTCGCACGCTTGCGGCGTGGAGGCCGCGCGCAAATAGCTCCTTGCCCGTCCCCGTTTCTCCGACGAGCAAAACGGTCATGCTGCGACTCGTCGCCACCTGTGTTGCTAGGGCGATGATTTCGCGGATAGCCGCACTCTCACCGATTACGTGGGAGTCCCAACGGTCCGCCGACGGCTGCTGCGATCGGACTGAGATAATTGCACCGTTCCCTTTTCGCACGGA
>JAYWBE010000071.1:0-7357 GCA_043781715.1 Gemmatimonadaceae bacterium | reverse complement strand
TCGACGCGCTGCGCGAGGTTGCCAACATTGGCGCCGGTCACGCCGCGACCGCGCTTTCGACACTGACGGGCACGCGCATCATGATCAGCGTCCCGATGGTGAACATTGTACCGCCCGGTGATTTCGTGCCGGAGATCGCTCCCGGCGTGGAGATCGTCGCCGTCCAGATGGCGATGAGCGGCGACATCGGAGGGCAGACGGTATTTCTCCTGGCAATCTCGGCCGGTCTCAGGCTCGCGGAGCGGATGCTGCGGCGGACCCGTTTGACATCCCAGAGTCTTGGCAAGCTCGAGCAGTCGGCGCTGAAGGAAGCGGGAAACATTCTCGCCGGCGCATATCTCACGGCTCTCAGCGAGTTCCTCGACATGCGCCTCATGCTCTCTCCGCCATCGCTCACGACCGGGAAGACCGAGGAGGCTCTGAAGACGCTGGGCGACCACGCGCCGCAGGCCGAATCTCCGATCCTTTGCGTGGAGACGGAGTTCTTCCTCGAGGAGCCGGTGGAGAGCCTGCACGGATTCTTCCTGCTCGTCCCCGACCAGAAGGCATTCGACGCCATCTTCCGCGCCGTGCGCGTAGAGTAGCTCATGAGCGCAGCGGCAACTGCCCGCCCATCGGCAGCCGCTCACGGCGGTGAGATCGACATCCTGCGATCGTTCGCCCGCCGAATCGATCCTTCGGATGCGGGCGCGTACAACAACCTCGGCGTCCTCTATTTTCGAAAGGGGCTGACGGATGAGGCGATCGTCGCGTTCTCCCGCGCGCTCGCGCTCGACGAGCGGATGGGCGTGGCGAGGCGGAACCTCGAGATTGCGTACGGTGACAGCGGCATCGTCGAGCGGCGGCTGCAGGAGCTCGACGAGCGGCTGCGCGCCAATCCGGAGGACCTCGAGGCGCTCGTTCAGAGCGGGATCGCGGAGAAGACGGCCGGCCGGCTTGAGCGCGCTCACACTCTCTTTCACCGCGCGATCGAGCTCGATCCCGACAGCTCGGTTCTCCATTTCCTGCTTGCCGAGACTCTCTACAACCGCGGTCTGCACGAAGACGCGATGCGCTCAGTCAGGCGGTCGATCGAGCTGAACCCGGAGAATCCCGACGCCCTTTATCTGATCGGCTTCATACTCGGCGATCTGGGCCGCGGTGAAGAGGCGGCAGAAGCGAGTCGGCGCGCCGTGATGCTGAATCCGACGCTCACACGAGCGCAGGCGAATCTCACGCTCGAGACGTATCGCCATGACGTGACCCCGAGCCACCAGCAGAAGACGCCGGCTGGCGCGCACATCACGCTCGGTCGCGCGTTGAGGCAGAAGGGCTACTTCCAGGAAGCACTCCACGAGTACGAGAGGGCGATCGAGGGCGGCGAAGCAAACGCCGAAGTGCTCCAGGCGATGCTGGAGCTGTACCTGTTGCAGCGCGACACCGGCGCCGCGATCGCCACCGCCGAGCGGTTCGCGCGTGAGTTCTCCCCGACCGCAAAAACCTGGAACGGACGCGGCGTCGCGCTACAGCTCGAAGGAAGGCACGCCGAGGCGGAGCAGAGCTACATGAGGGCGCTGGAGATCGACCCAAGCTACCCGTTCTCGCACAACAACCTGGGCGTCCTCCTCTGGCACAAGAGCGACACCAAGTCCGCGATCAATTCGTTCAGGCGCGCCTTGCAGGCACCCGCTCCTCCGGTCGAATCCCGGCTGAACCTCGCCCTCGGGTTGTTCAGGAGGAAGCACACGGAGCTGGCGCTCGAGGCGTATCGACAGGTGTTGAGCGCCGCGCCTGAGCACCCCGTGGCGTGGAACGGCATCGGTCTCATCCTGGTCGAGCTCGAGAAGTATGCCGATGCGCGGAACGCATTTGCGCGCGCGATCCAGGCGAATCCCGATTTCGCAGAAGCGCACTACAACATGAGCTTCACGCTCTCCAACCTCGGCGACTTCGCCTCGGCGCTCCGCGAGACGAAGCGGGCGCTGGCGCTAGATCCGATGTACACGCCGCAGAAACTCGAGCTGGCGATCGAGCTTCCGCACGAGGAGATCAGGCTCACGGTCGCTCCGCCGATCACCGAGTCGGATGAAACGGTCGACCACGTCGAGGACTTCCACTTCGACCCGGCCATCATCGAGGAGCTGTTCGCCGAGAAGGCGGTGCGGCCGACGACCCCGGCGTCGCAGAACGCGATGGCGGGGTTCTCGCTCACTCGCGACCTGATCACGAAGGGGTTGTACGACCGTGCTCAGGCGGAGATCGCGCGGGTCCTCTCGCGCGGCGGCGACAAGGTTCTCGGTCTTGTGCTGGCCGGCGACGGATTCGCCGCGCAGGGACTGCACGGAGAGGCACTCGAGAGATACCGGCGCGCGCTGGATATGGAGGAGACGAACTCCTATGCGCGGCAAGGCACCGCGCGCTCGCTGCTCGCCCTCGGACGCGCTGAGCAGGCGCGACCATACGCCGAGGCTCTGGTCGAGGCTGGAAGCACCGATGTGAACCTGCTCCTTCTGGCCGCGGAAGCGCGCGTGGCATCGCTCGATAATCCGGGCGCTCGCGAAATCCTCGTCACGCTCAAGAAGAGCGAGGCGCGCAACGCCAACGTGTTGAAACGAGTCGGCGATCTTTACGCGGCGCTGGGTGATGCGATCGAGGCGATTGCGGCGTACCGCTCGAGCCTCGGCATCGACGAGCGGCAGGCGGAGACGAGGATCGCGCTCGGGCGGCTCCTCGCGAGGGCCGGCGACGACACGGGGGCGATCAGAGAGCTGGAGACGGTTCTCGTAGCCGCGCCCAATCACGATGCAGCAGTAGTGGAACTGGTGGGGCCATATCGGCGCACCGGCCGGTCGCGAAGCGCACTGCCGCGGATCGTGGCGCTCATTCGCCGCGACGTCTATCACTTCGCCGCGCTGATCGCGCTCGGCGAGATCCTGATAGACCTCGCTCGCGAAGCCGATGCCCGCCACGCGTTCGAGCGCGTCCTGCGGTTCGATCCGAATCACGCCGAAGCGCTGCGCTACCGCCGGCTGCTGATGCGAGGACGCGTCTAATGGCGATCGAAGGACCACTCCGCGAGCTCGGCATTCACGACGTCTTCCAGCTGCTCGACCTGAGCCGGAAGACGGGAACGCTGCGCGTGTATTCTCCCGAGAGGAACAACGAGGGAAGCGTCTATTTTGACGCGGGGACGATCGTCGCCGCGACGATGAAGAGCAATCCGCATCTTCTCGGAACGATTCTCGAGAGGTCGGGCAAGGCGACGCCGGCGGATCTCGCCCGCGCCACAGCAATGCAGCGCGCAGGCGACAAACGCCGAGTAGGGGAGATTCTCGTCGCCCACGGCATCGTGACGCCGCGGGACATCGATCGCTTCATGAGGCTTCAGATCGAGACAGTGGTCTTCGACCTGATGTCCTGGTCCGAGGGTTTCTTCTCGTTCACTGAGGAGCCGCCGCGTCCTATTCGCAAGGACATCGCCGTACGCGTGAGCACCGAATCGCTGCTCATGGAAGGAGCGCGACGGATCGACGAGTGGTCGCGCATGGCCGACAAGATTCCGGACGCGCGCGTGATCCCGCTGCTCGCCCCCCTCGACGACGGCCCGGAGTCGTTCATTGATCTCCTGCCGCGTGAATGGGAGGTGCTCTCGATAATCGACGGCGAGAGAAATATCCACGAAATCGCGAAGCGTCTGGTGCTTCCCGAGTTCGAGGTTGCAAAGATCATCTACGGAATGCTGAGCACGGGGCTCATCGACATCTCGCTACAGGAACATGACGCCAGTAATGTCTGAGTCGGCGCGGACGTTGTTCGCTACCGCGATTGGCGAGGCCGAGCAGACGGCGCTGCTGCTCGACACTGCCGGTAAGCCCCTGGCCGGGAGCTACATCGACCAGAGCGGGCATGACATCTCCGCCGAGGTTGGCGCCGCGTTGAGCGGCGTCAGCACGGAAGTGACGAGATCCATGCGGCTCCTCTCCATCGGCGCCTGGATCGCGGTGGTGGTGGAGACCGACACAGCGACGATCGCGCTTGCTCCGGCCTCGCACGATGCTGTCGTTCTGCTCGCTTCATCCCTGACCGTTCCCCTCGGACTGGTCCGCCGGGTTCTCGCGCGCTCGGTCGTGCTCGCGATCAACTGGATGCGGGGGCGCGCATGAAGGCACTTGCTCAGGTGGTGGCCACACTCTCTCATGTGCCGGGCGTTGTCGCGGCCATGGTAGTCGGCGCAACCGACGGGCTCATCGTCGAGACGAGCCCAATCATTGGCGGCGCCGCAGGCGGCACCGACCCCCGCAAACATACCGCGGCACTCGCCGCCTATCTTTATTCGAAGGTCACTCGCGCGTCTGACGCGGCAAGGCTTGGCACGCCCGCGTTCATGCGGCTCGAGGCCGAGCGGGGTCACATCTTCGTCGTGGGCGCCCGCGATGTCGTGCTCGTCACGATCGTCACGACTGACGCCAACCTGGGACGAGTGAGACTCGAGATGATGAACGCAGCCCGAGAAAAGTCATGAGCGATCCGACTGTAGCGGAAGCCTGGGTCGCGGCTCCGCTCACGCGGCTGAAAGACGACGCACGTCTCATCTCGGGTGTTCTCCTCTATCCGAGTGGCCGCGCGGTCGGACAGTTCGGCTTCTCCAACGCGGCCGATGTGATGTCTATCTGCGCCCTCACGTCCGCCATCAACGCTTCGGCGCGGGAGCTGGGACGCCAGCTCGATGGCAAGCCCTTCTACGAGATGCACCACGCTGGAGCCGAAAGGCAGGTATTCATGGCCCGCGCATCCGCCGGCGCGCAGGAATTTCTGTTCGTGGGCGTCTTCGACCGCGAGAGCTCGTTCGGCGTGGTGGAGATTTACTTCGCGGAGTTTCAGAAGGCGCTCGAGAGACTGCGTCCCGAGACGCAGGCCGCCGGCGTCGGACCGTCCGGTGATTTCGAGGGCGAGCTCAATCGCAGTCTCGATGCGCTCTTCGGTCCGATAGGAAAGAGCTAGCATGTCAGTCGTCAACTACGGCACGCGCGAAATCACGTGCAAGATCGTCTACTACGGGCCGGGTAGGTCGGGAAAGACGACCAACCTCCAGCACATCTACTCGCAGCTGCCGGAGGAGAGGAAGGGGAAGATGGTCTCGCTCGCCACCGAGACCGATCGCACCCTGTTCTTCGATTTCCTTCCGCTCGATCTCGGCACCATCTCCGGATTTGCGACCCGGTTTCAGCTCTATACGGTTCCCGGCCAGGTGTACTACGCCGCCACGCGCAAGCTCGTGCTGCAGGGCGTCGACGGAGTGGTGTTTGTTGCCGACAGCCAGTCTCGCCAGCTCGCCGAGAACATCGAGAGCCTGCAGGACCTGCACGCGAATCTGGCCGACGAGGGCCTCGATCCGCGTACGCTCCCACTCGTAATGCAGTACAACAAGCGCGATCTGCCCGCGGGCGAGATCAGCTCGATCGAGGACCTGGACGAAACGCTCAACTTTCGGGACGTGCCCCATTTCTCGGGGACCGCCATTACCGGCGGCGGCGTATTCGAGACACTCCGCAGCGTCGCGTCACTGGTGCTGTCACGCCTGAGCGCTCCCGCCGCCAAGGAATCCTGATTCGTGGCGAACGAGTCGAAGAAGGAGGGGGAATCGGGGGAGGAGAGCGGCGAATTCGCCGACTTCATGGCTGACATCAGCCAGGAGATCGCGCAGCGCGTGGAGTCGCTCGACACCAGGCCGAAGGCGCCGCCACAAGAGGCGAAGAAGACTCCCATCGCGCCGGACGCGGGCCTCATCGTCGAGTGGCCCAACATCGCCGACCGGATGATCGAGGAGATGCGCTAATGGCTATCAAGGGTAGCCTCAAGGAGGCGAGCCTCCCCGACGTCCTACAGCTGCTCTCGATGGGCAAGAAGACGGGATGCCTCGGACTCTCCTTCCACGACAGCTTCGGCTCGATCTACTTCGACAGCGGGCGCATCTGCCACGCCGCGATCGTGAACCGTCCGCTCGACACGGAGAACTCCGTCTACACGCTGTTCACGTGGACGAGCGGCACCTTCAACTTCGAGCCCGGAGTGGAGCCGGAAGATGGCGCCGAGCGCGTCTCTGTCGATCCGCAGTCGCTGCTGCTGGAAGGCGCACGGAGGGTCGACGAGTGGTCGCTCATCGAAAAGAAGATCCCGAGCTTCGATGTCGTGTTCAGTCTCGACCGTCCGCGCCTGATGATGAACCGCGACCCGCTTTCCCCTGAGCAGGAGGCGCTGCTTCCGATCATCGACGGACACCGCGACATCAATGGATTGATCCGCGACTCTGGCCTCGGCGAGTTCGAGGTCGGGAAGGCGCTGTACGGATTGGTGAACGCATCCTTCCTTCTGCCCGTCGGACGGAAGAGAACCACCCCGACGCTTCCCCGGAACGCGAGCCCTCTCGAGCGGCGTGAGCTCGCGAGCGCGTTGTACAGAGCGGGAATGCATGACGAGGCGCTGCGCGAATTCCGCGCGCTCGTCGAGGAAGCGGCCGACGCCGTGGCATCGTTCCACGTCGGCCTCATCGCGCTTCGGCAGAAGGAATGGGCCGGAGCCGTGAATGCGTTCATGACCGCGGCGCCCAACGCGCCGAGCAAAATATCACTTCTCCACAACCTCGCGCTCGCCTACGAACATCTCGGGCAGCTCGAAAAAGCCAGACTGGTGATCGACCGGGCGCTTGGCGCGGGAGGAAGCACGGATCCGCTCATCCAGCTGCAGGCGGCGATCGTCTCGATGCGATTGGGAGACTTCCAGGCCGCGAAGGTGCGGCTGAGCGAATCGCGCAGCCTCTGGACGACGAATCCGCCTCCAGCGGTCTGGTTCCACTACGCCGCGAAGGTGGCCGCAATGACGGACGACCCCGACCGCGAAATGTTGCTGCTCGCCGCCGCAACCGAGACGCATCCCGAGTCCGCGGTGTTGCTGAACAATCTTGCCGCGGCTCACCTCAAGCGCGAGGATTACGAGAGCGCGAAGGGCGCGGCCGAAAAAGGAGTCGCGCTCGCACCGGAGCTTCCCCAGCTCCGTCGCAATCTCTCCGCAGCGCTCGAAGGAATTTCGCGTGCGGAACGGAAGGCGACGCAAGCATCGAGTCGCTCCTGACGGCGCGCACGGAGCTGGTCCAGGGAGACGACGCCGGTTTCCAGGCACTGATCGAGAAGATTACGCGCGATCGGGGATTCCGCTGCTCCAGCTACAAGGACAAGTGCCTGCGCCGGCGCATCGCTGTCCGAATGCGCGCGAAACGCACACCGACGGCCGGCGAATACTCGACAGCCCTGGACGCCGATCCGAAGGAATACGATCGACTGATTCGATCGCTGACCGTCAACGTGACGAAGTTTTTTCGGAA
>JAYWBE010000070.1:0-7370 GCA_043781715.1 Gemmatimonadaceae bacterium | reverse complement strand
CTCGATTCCTCGCGCGCGGCGCTCACGTTGCCGGCCGGGGGGCTGGAGGGCTCAAGCCGGGATTCGCACGCACCATCAGGACCGGCACCATCGTGATGTGCCGGAGCTCGCTCGCCACGCTGCCGCGAATGACGTCGGAGAGTCCGCGGTGTCCATGCGTCGCCATCGCGATGAGGTCACAGTTCTCGCGCTGTGCGCAGTCCGCGATCTCCTTCGCCGGATCACCGCCCGCGAGAATTGCCTCGGCCTCGAATCCATCCTTCTCGAGAGAATCGGCGATCGCCTCGATGTACTCGCGGTCGCTCTTCATCTCTTCCGACTCGCGAAGGTCGAGCTCGTTGATGCTGCGAGCCGCCCAGCCGTCCGCGACGTGGATCAGCACGATCGAGGCGTTGTTGCACGTGCGCGCCAGCTTCCGGACGTGCGCCAGGATCACTTCGTCGTACGGAGTGTGCTCGACGGGCACGAGTATGCGCTCGTACATCAGCTCACCGATCCACGGAAGAATTGCAACAGCAGCCAAATGTTGAGACCAGCGATCACTAACGCAACAAAATACGCTAGCCCCTTGAGCCAGACCGGGTTTGCGAACTCGCCCATCTTCAACCTGTCCGAGGTGAACTTGACCAGCGGGAACACCGCGAACGAGAGCTGCATGCTGAGGATCACCTGGCTGAACACGAGCAGCTTGGCGATGCCGCTCTCGCCGTACATGATCGCGACTATCGCGGCTGGAACGATGGCGATTCCCCGAGTGATGAGCCGGCGCAGCCACGGGCGGAGCCGGATGTTCAGAAATCCTTCCATCACGATCTGGCCAGCGAGTGTGCCGGTGAGGGTCGAGTTCTGTCCCGAGGCGAGAAGGGCCAGCGCGAACACGGTGCTGGCGCCAGCCCCGAGCAGCGGTGTCAGGAGCTTGTAGGCATCCTGGATCTCGCCGACCGCGGCGTGACCGGAAGTGTGGAACGTTGCCGCCGCGATGATGAGGATGGCGGCGTTGATGAAGAGCGCGAAGGAGAGCGCAATCGTAGAGTCTATGAACGCGAAGCGAACTGCTTCCCGCTTTCCCGCCGGCGTCTCCTCGTATTGCCGGGTCTGCACGATCGATGAATGCAGATAGAGATTGTGCGGCATCACAGTGGCGCCGAGTATCCCCACTGCGACGTAAAGCATCGATGGATTGCTGAATACTTCTACCTTCGGAATGAACCCGCGCATCACTGCGCCGAACGGCGGCTGTGAGAGGATGATCTCGAACAGGAAACACGCGCCTACGGTTGCGATGAGCGCGATGACCAGCGCCTCGAGCAGCCTGAATCCCTTGTTCTGCAGGTATAGGACGAGCAACACGTCCAGCGAAGTGATGACGACGCCATAAGCGATTGGAATATGAAAGATCAGGTTGAGCGCGATCGCGGTTCCGATTACCTCCGCGAGATCGCACGCCGAGATTGCTATCTCGCAACCCACCCAGAGCAGAAACCCCACCGGCCTCGAGTAGTTGTCCCGGCATGCCTGGGCGAGATCACGGCCGGTGACGATGCCGAGCTTCGATGCGAGTCCCTGGAGCAGGATCGCCATCAGGTTCGACGCGAGAATGACGCTCAGCAGCGTGTACCCGAACTGGGCACCACCGGCGAGATCGGTCGCCCAGTTGCCCGGATCCATGTAACCGACGGCCACGAGGTATCCCGGTCCGGCGAACGCGAGGACCTTGCGCCACCAGCCCTTGCCGGCGACCGGCACGGTTCGATAGACCTCGACCAGCGAGGGAGTCGTGCGTGCCCGCCGCCACCCGGGTGGCGGCGGAGTCGGCGGCTCTGGTTTCGGCCGGCGAGGTGTCTGGTCGAGCTGGATCGCCAAAGAGAGACTCCTGGAATTATTGAGAAACTATGAAATAAGTTAGTACGCCCTAACTTTTGGCGCAATGGTAGTTCGCACTTGGTTTTGGTGATATTCACCGCGCGGGAGTTGCTATTGGCGCAATGGCGGCCAGCAACTTTCTCCGGTCGCCCGTAACTTTTTTGTGACCGCTGGCACGCCAATTCCCCCGCATCAACGAGAAACGACACCATGTTGTCCTGGCCTTACGCGCATCTCCTCATCAATCACTTTCCGGTCGTGCTCAGTAGCTCCGCGCTTGCGGTGAGCATTTTGGCGCTCTTGCTGGGACGGAGGGGCCTGTGGCTCACGGCGATGGGCGCGCTCACGGCGGCTGGGGCCTTCGTCTACCCGGTTTTCTTCACGGGAGGCAAGGCCGACACCGCTCTGAACGACCCGTGGTACATTCACACGGCCACGATCGACGCGCACGACGAGGCGGCCGAAATCGCGTTGATTGTCATATTGATCGTGGGAGCGTTTGCTGCGTACTCGTGGTGGCGATCACTCAAGAGACCCGCCGATATGATTCCGGGCTGGATGCGCGCCGGGGTAGTGGTCGGGTCATTGGCGGCTGTGGGCACCGTGGCGTACACTGCATACCTCGGCGGAAAGATCATCCACGAGGCGCCCGTCCTCCAGCTGAAGGAACCGCCGCCGGGACTCCCCCCCGGGGTCGCCGCGGAAAATCACGATTCAGCAATCAAATGAGGTCGGCCGTAATCCTGGCGTAAGCTGTCGACGAGTTATTTAGGCAACCAACATCTGGGAGACCATCGTGAGATCGAGACTTCTGCTATCGCTCGGCGCCGCGGCCGCGACGCTTATCGCTGCGTCATCGTCCGCGCGCGCGCAGACCGCCGCACCGGGGTATCACGTCATCCACCGCATCAACGCCGGCGGTGAAGGCGGCTGGGATTACATCACGGTGGACCCGGAGGGCAATCGACTCTTCCTCTCGCGCGGAACTCACGCGATGGTCATCGATCTCGGCCGCGACTCCGTCATCGGCGACATCCCGAACACGGCCGGAATCCACGGAGTCGCTCTCGCGCCGGAGCTCAATCGCGGATTCACCAGCAATGGCCGCGACTCGAGCGTGACGATCTTCGACTACAAGACTCTTGCTCCGATCGCGGTCGTGAAGATTCCGGGCAGGAATCCGGACGCGATTCTCTACGACCCAGCCACGAAGCGCGTCTTCACGTTCAATGGCGGCACCTCCAACGCGACGGCGATCGACGCCACGAATGGGAACGTCCTCGGCACCGTCGACCTCGGTGGCAAGCCGGAGGGCGCCGTCAGCGATGGCGGAAAGATCTACGCGAACATCGAGGACAAGAGCGAGATCGCGGTATTCGATCCCAGGACTCTCGTCGTTCAGGCGCGCTGGCCACTTGCGCCGTGCGAGGAGCCGAGCGGACTGGCGATCGATCGCGTCCACCACCGACTGTTCGCGGGGTGCAGCAACAAGACCATGGCGATCGTCGACATGCGGACCGGCAAGGTAGTCGCGAGTCCGGCCGTCGGAGCGGGAGTAGACGCCGCTGGTTTCGATCCCGCGACGCAGCTCGCGTTCACGTCGAATGGCGAGGGTACGATCACCGTCGTGCACGAGGATACGCCGGACAAGTACACGGTCGTCGAGACGGTGCCCACTCAGCGCGGGGCGCGCACCATGGACGTGAATCCGAAGACCCATCGCCTCTACACGGTCACCGCCGAGTTCGGGCCGATGCCGGCGCCGACCGCTGATCGTCCCCGTCCTCGGCCCCCAATGCTTCCGGGAACGTTCGTGGTTCTTGAACTAGACCGTTAATTCGGGGATCGCGCGGAGGATTGAGCATCCACAAAACCGAAGCAGGGAGCAGTTAGCCAACCACGCTTTATCGCTGTAGCTCAGCCAAGCAACCTCAGAAGCTGCGTCAGTATCCGCTCGGTCATCCCCCAGACGACGTGCTCCTCGTGGCGGAACACGCGCGCATTGATCTGGATTCCACGCGCGAACACCGTGTCCTCATGCCACGATTCGGTGAGCGCCATCGCGGCGAATGGAAGCCAGAATGACAGCGCGACCTCCGCGCTCAGGACGAGTGGCTCGCTGCGATCCAGCAGCGCCACGTACGGACGCACCACGATTGCCGGAAGCCTGATTGACTGCGGGCGCAGATCGTCGAGAGTCCCGATGATCATGCCTTCGCGCGCCAGATCGATCCCGGTTTCCTCGCGCGTCTCCCTGATCGCGGTCTCGGCGAGCGACGCATCGCCCGCTTCCACTCGTCCTCCGGGAAAGGCTATCTGGCCACTCCAGGGATCTCCCTCATACTCCGCCCGCTTGATGAAGAGCAGCTCGAGCGCGGCATCTTCCCCGACGCGAAAGATCAGCGCGACCGCCGCCTTTCGCACACCCTTTTCGACCTCGGCCGCCATGGGGCTGTGAGAAGCCAGCGCCGAGCGGATTTTTTCGACGCTCGGCAGCGCAAGAAGGCGCGCAAATCGCTCATCGCCTCCTCCCCTCACGTCATTTCATGGTGGCATTGCGGACGAAGAACTTTGCGCTCTCCAACACGACCTTTTCCAGAACCGGGGGGATTTTGGCAAGCGGATGCGTTGCGCTGAAGCCGTGATTCGCGCCCTCGATCAGCCGGAGCGTGCTCATTCCTTTCGACAGCGAGTGAAGGTGCTCGGCTTCCGAGCTGGGCACCGTCTCGTCGCCGGTCCCGTGAATTATCAGCCACGGCGCTTTGATCTTTCCTGCCGCGCCCTCGATGTTGAGCTTCGTCTTTCCATTCAGCTCTACATCGTCGAGCAAGTCCGTTTCGAGGCGCATCACCTGCCCAGTGCGCGAATTGGTGATCTCCGTGTGGCCGCGCTTCCGCCACGTGATCACATCCTCTGGGGCCCAGCGATTCGGATAGGAGATCGCGGCCCAGGTGACGAGCGAATTCACGTTCACTGCTTCCGATGCCGCGTAAAGAATCGCAACTCCACCGCCACGCGAATGGCCGAAGAGGCCGAACTTTCCATTGATCCACTTCTTCCTGCGCGCGTACTCCTCGATGAGCTCGAGATCCTCCAGCTCCCGCGAGAACGTGTTGCCGGCGAACGCCTCGGCCTGCACGAACGACTCGCGATCGGTGCCGATCCCGCTCCCCGAGAAATCAAACGTGATCGCGGTGAGGCCCTCTTGTGCCAGCGTGCGAGCGAGATAGGGAAAGAACGCCCAGTGCGCGAATCCCTTGAAGCCGTGACAGATGATGACGGATCCGAGCGAATTCGCCGCCGGAAAGGCCTCGCCGCGGATGGAAAGCCCATCCCGGCACGGTATCTCGAACGTCTCGGGCTTAATCACGCCCACGCTGGTCATCCCTCGACCTCGCCGTTGATGTCGGCCCATCCTTGAAATCCGCGCGCCATCGACGCGACGTTCTCGTATCCCATCTGCTTCATCGTGAGCGCGGCGAGCGCCGAGCGGTTTCCGCGCGCGCAGTAGATCACGACCTTTTGCTTTCGATCGATGATGCCCTCCACCTTCGTCTCGAGATGTCCGCACGGCAAGTGAGTGGCGTGCGGCAGCCGTCCGAGATTCCATTCATTGGGCTCTCTGACGTCCAGATAGACGACGCGCTCGTTGCGCGCCTGCATGTCGCGCACTTGCTCCGGCGTCACCTCTTCTATCTGCTGCTTCGCTTCGTCGATCAGGTCCTGTCCGGTCTTGTGAGCCATTGTGCGCGTCAGGATGTGTAGGATGTGACGGTGAGAGTGCGCGTCTTCGTATCGAGCGTCGCCGTGGCGCCGAGCGGAAAGGTCCACTGCGCGTCGATGTGTCCGACCGGAATTCCGGCGAGGCACGGGACGCCGAGTGCGTGCGCGGTCTCGCCGAGCACCTCGTCGAACGGGCGGCCGCCACCGCCGGCATCGTCGGGGCATTTGACACATTCACCGAACGCGATCGCCTTGCACCCATTCAACGCGCCGGAGAGTCGGAGCTGCTGCAGCATCCGGTCGATGCGGTAGACGGGCTCGTTGATGTCCTCGAGGATGAGGATGCCATCGGTGAGATCGGGAATGAACGGCGTGCCGCAGAGTGAGGCGAGTACGGCGAGATTGCCACCGACGAGCCTCCCCTCGGCGGTGCCGGGATTGATCTCGCGCGCCTTCGGCGCGGTGCCGCAGGAATCCGTTTGCGTGACGACCGCGCGCTCAAACGAATCGCGCGAGAACTCACTGAGCGGCTCCCGCGCGGTTGGTCCGTGGTAGGTGACGAGTCTGCACTTCCGCTGCACCGCGGCGTGGAGTGCCGTGATGTCGGAGTATCCGATGATCGCCTTGGGTGTGCGCGACAGCGCATCGTAATCGATGCCCGGCAGGATACGGATCATTCCGTAACCGCCGCGCAGGCACCAGATCCCATCGATGTTGGGGTCACGCAGCGCGACGTTGATGTCGTGCAATCTGTCGCGGTCGTGGCCCGCCAGGTATCCAATCCGATCTGTCGCATGAAGTGCAACGATCGGCTCCCAACCGAAGGTGCGCGCGTTTTCCTGCGCGCGCGCGAGCTCTTCAGGTTTTTGCAGTGGACCAGCCGGAGCGATGAGCGCGACGCGCGCGCCAGACTCGAGCGGTTTCGCGCGACGAAAGTGTTTTACTGGCACGAAATCATAATTTGTGGCGCGAATTACGCAGTGAGTTCGCTGATTGCATGTTTCTAATATGGCACATGCATTGCTTTTTTCGCTGCCAGTAACAAACACTCCGGAGGGTACAAGAATGGCTGGTACGGAAGAGAAGTTTGGTGCGAAGGGCGGTGGCGGGTCCGGCGGTAGTGGCGGACCCGGCGGCGGCCGTGGTCCAGGCGGTGGAGGTGGCGGCCCAGGCGGCGGTGGTTCTTCCGGCGGCCAAGGCGGTGGTGGAGGCAAGCCCGGCGGCGGCGGTGGTGGTGGACAGGGCGGCGGGGGCGGTGGTGGCAAACCCGGCGGCGGTGGCGGCGGACAAGGTGGCGGTGGTAAACCCGGCGGTGGTGGTGGTGGCGGCAAGCCCGGCGGTGGTGGTGGCGGCCAGGGTGGTGGCGGCCAGGGCGGTGGTGGTGGACGCCCACCGGGCGGCGGCGGACAAGGTGGTGGGGGTAAACCCGGTGGCGGCGGTGCACCGGGCGGTGGTGGTGGCGGGATGGGAGGAGGAGGCGGTGGTGGCCGTCCGCCTGGAGGTGGGGGCGGCGGAAAGCCTTAACTCTTCCCAATCGAGCGGGGCGTCGCGGTCGCGCGGCGCCCCGTTTTTTTATTGATGCACTATCCCGCCGCCTTCCTCTGGTCGCTGCCGTGGATCATCCCACCGGTCGTGACGTATTTCCGGCTTCGCCACTCGCACTCGCTGGACGACGAGAGCGAAATCCCTCTGGAGAATCCGCCGCTGGTGTCGGTGATCGTTCCCGCCCGCAACGAGGCTCACAACATCGCGCGCTGCGTGACGTCAATTCTCTCGACGACGTA
>JAYWBE010000069.1:0-2379 GCA_043781715.1 Gemmatimonadaceae bacterium | reverse complement strand
TTGACTGGCGAGCGCGCAAGGCATCGCGGATATGCCGATTGCCGGACGAGATCACCGCCGACGTTCTCGGAAAGTTGCAGTCACTCCTCGTGCGCGATCAGTAAGCCTGATCTCCGGTCAGGCACCTCGAAGCGCGACATGACAGTAGCCGGCGAGAAGGCCGAGCGAATTGGAGACAGCGACCCAGCAATTATTGGTCGGCAGGGCGTAACTTTTCGCGAATCCACGTCGCCAATCCTTCTTCGGTGAGGCGACCGCTGGCAACCTGTTCCATCGTTGTGACAACCTCCGGCTCGGCGGCTTCCAGATCCTGCCCGTTCAAGCCAAGAAACACGTACGCTCCCATGAATGCCGCCCGCTTGTTTCCGTCAACGAATCCATGGTTCATGGCGAGACCAAATGCGTAGGCGGCGGCCAGGGTCGCGAGATCCACGCCCGCGGTATACGCGAATTTGTGTTGCGCCCGAGCGAGGGCCGATTCCAGGAGCCCTACGTCCCGGATGCCGGGGGCGCCACCGTGCTCACGCAACTGAGCGTCATGAATCGCCTCGAGCATCTGCCGCGTGAGCCAACGTGGCTTGGCCTTTCGCCGAGGCACGTGTCAGCGCGAGAGCTGACGAAGGGCGTTCCGAAACTTCTTCGCGCCACGCGCATACATGGTCATCGCCTCGGCGAAGTCGGGGTCGAAGGGCGTTATCAGCAGACCTTCGCTGGTCTCCACGACGTTGACGGCATCGCCCGCTTCCAAATGAAAGCGGTCGAGCATGCTTTTGGGCAGAACCGTCGCTACGGAGCCACCGATTTTCTTCAGCGTCTGTCGCCGCACCATAAGGCACCTCCAGAGTCCGCTAAAATATAGCTACTATAGTTATACTTGTAAATGGTGGCTGACATTGCGTTCGGCGCGCTACCGATGCGCGATCCCTTAGCGCGGTCTTGCGCAATGAGCCGCTCGGCATTCGTTCACGAGCGCAGCGAACTGGGCGATGCCGGTCAGTCGCATGTCAGATGGAGCTGCTTGTTGGGGCAGCGGCGGGGTACTCCTTAGACGAGCGCTCAAAGCGGATGGAAACCAACTTTCGGCCTAGCTAGTCATGCCCTCCGACGGCGAGCGCTGGCGATTCCTCGCGGACCACAAGCTTGCTTTGTACACTGATGGATCTGGCTGTTGGTGAGCCGCCTACTTCGGCGTCCCTGTGCGATTATTCAGCACACAGCTGACGGATTCCTTGGCGCCCGCCGTCTCCATCGTAATCCCGGCAGTCGACGGATCCCCCGCCTGCGCCCAGCTGCTGTACTTCTTGGCCTGAGGCGAGACCGAATAAATCAGCCCGGGCTTGGTGACCTCCGTGGTAACCCACGTACCCACGACCGCCTCACCGCTGGGTGCGATAATGTCTGCCGACAAGAAGTAGGCAGGAAACTTCACGCCACTCGAGTCGATCATTTGATCCGACTTGACCGCCCAGGCATTCGCCATCCTGAAATCCTTTGCAATCAATCCGCCTGTGAACGCTGGCATCAGATCAGAGGAGAACTGGAGGCATGCTTTCGGCGCAGCCGTGCGTCCACATGACGCGTCGAGCATCATCACCAGCGCGACCAAGGAAATGCGCCCACCGACTGCGGCCGCTCGACCGACTGTTGAAAGCCTATCTACTATAAAAGAGGGGATTGCCATGTTACCTGGTCTCCATGGGGCTGTGAATGCGACTCGGGAAAGCGCCCAACCGCATCGACAGCTCGTGGCCGTTTACCCGCATGCGGTAAGAAACTAGCACGACTGGCCACACGTAGAGAAAAGTGCACCCGAATTGAGTGCTTGTCAGCCGAAAAACCCGGGTTAAACCGCGAATAAAGGGGTGGAGTCCTGCAACGTGAGACCCTGGGGTAACCTTAACAGTCCCAAGGGTATATACGGCGGCCAGCTCTATGCAGAACCTCTGCCGTGGTCTCCGAATCGTCTGCCCTTAGTCGCACAGAATCCATGGCCAATATTTTCAGCCCCCCGACTTCTACCGATGTCGTCAAAGGTGGTCGCTTTGGTCGCAATGGAACCGACCATTCTTCTGCGTTCTCCCTGAACGGCGATTACCCCCGCACTCCCCGCTTCCAGTGGGCCGGAGGAGTGGCGCGCTTCTGGGACAAGTACATGTCCCTCCCGAATCCCTTTTGGGCCAAGCCCCATCCCGACGCGATCGACGACGGGGACGAGAACGGGGTCTATGCAATTACAAAAAAGACCGACTATTGGTTCAACCGCGAGCTCTACCAGCTGGAGCAGGAAGCGAAGCTGCTCGCCGCTGAATGGGCGGAAAAGGGATTGCCACGCCACGATGTCGAGCGCGTCGGAGTCCTCGAGCCCGAGCAAGTGCTCGG
>JAYWBE010000068.1:0-2394 GCA_043781715.1 Gemmatimonadaceae bacterium | reverse complement strand
ACCAGCAACCCGCCGTTGCTCCCGCCCTCGATCCCCAGATGCTCCGGTGATGTTATCCGCTGGCGTATCAGCTCCTCGGCCACCGCGGCGAAGTCGTCATAGATGCGCTGGCGATTCTCCTTGAGACCGGCGCGATGCCACGCCGGACCGAACTCTCCGCCACCGCGGATGTTCGCGAGCACATATGTCCCGCCGCGCTCGAGCCAGTTCGCGCCTACGTTGGCGCTGTATGAGGGCACCTGGGCCGACTCGAACCCACCGTATGCGTACAACAGCGTCGGATTAGTACCGTCGTGCGCCATCCCCTCGCGGTGCACGACGAAGAAGGGAATCCGGGTCCCGTCTTTCGATGTTGCTTCGAGTTGCTCCACAGTCAGGCCTTTCGCGTCGAACTGCGCTGGCAGTCGCTTCACCTCGGAAACTTTCCCGTCCTCGCTCGCGAGGTAGAGCGTCGTTGGCTGGATGAAGTTCGTGTAAAAGAAGAAAAAACGATTTGACCGCGGCGAGAGACGAAGGGCTGAAGCCCAAGCCAAGCCATCGCTGGACGAACCCTGGCAAACCTCAGGGTATATTCCGCTATCAGTGCACGCACGACGCCGTCCCTCTCCACTTCGAAGCATTCCTCAGCTTCGCAGAGTCGGTGCCGTAGTGGTCGGGGCAGACGTAAGCAGCGCGCGGGGCTACTTCCGCCACTGCAACGTCCCAGGACGGCGGACTTCTCCGGAGATTCGATGTTCCAACCCGTGATAGACCAGACAGCCCCGGAAATTGATCGACCGAGTACGAACAGATGCTAGGCGCGATTGCGGGAGACATTGCCGGCTCCGCATACGAGTGGGACAAGGTTGGCGATCGGCAATTCCAACTATTCCCGGCGGCAGCTGCCTTCACCGACGATTCCGTCCTAACGATCGCCGTCGCGGATGCAATACTCCGAAGCAGCGATGGCGTCGCTCCCGACTACCGCGGATTCATTCACAACTATGGTCGTAGGTGGACAGGCAGGGGCTATGGCGGAATGTTTCGCGGATGGTTGGCTTCCTCTGACCCCGAGCCTTACAACAGCTTCGGAAATGGCTCCGCCATGCGTGTGAGTCCCGTCGCCTGGGCATACGACGACGAAAAAACGGTCCTCGAGCAAGCTTCCCGCTCGGCCGACGTGACACACAACCATCCGGAAGGAATCAAAGGAGCGCAGTCAGTTGCGCTGGCAATCTTTCTTGCCCGAAATGGTGAGTCAAAGGAGGCGATTCGATCGCGAATCGAGCACGAGTTCGAGTACGACCTGCAGCGATCGGTCGAGCAGATTCAGCCGGTTTATTCTTTCGATGTAACCTGTCAGGGCTCAGTACCCGAGTCGATCATCGCCTTCCTGGATTCCACCGACTTCGAAGGAGCCGTTCGCAATGCCATCTGGCTCGGCGGAGATGCAGACACCCAAGCGTGCATCGCCGGCTCGATTGCTGAGGCCTTCTATCGTGGAGTCCCTTCTGTAATCGGCTCGGAAGTCAGAAAACGTCTCGACACCGAACTCCTCAGTGTCGTTGACGAATTCAAGGCGAGATTCGACAAGTGAGATTTGGATTTCGCGTCCCTTCAATCACGAAGCGCATCGCTGCGCGTACGTCGCTCAAGCGATACGTTCGGAACAACCTCGGGCTGAAGGCGCCGCGGGGTTATGGCTGGATCACGAATCCGAGGAGGGCGCTGTACAACCGCGTATACAACCGGACGACAGCCGGGTGCAGCGTCCTGGTAGGAATCAGTCTTGGTGCGCTTGGAACGCTACTGCTGTGCGCGTGGTTTTGACGACATGGATATGCAGTCTTCGACATCCAAGTTGCTTCGCGGCACGCCTCCCTGAGATGGGAAGAAATTGCTTTGATTTGCGTTAATATAGCACCGGCGCTATATATCGTTGTTGCTATGCTTGGCGCCTATGGCTTGGGACGTCGAGTATACGGACGAGTTCGAGACCTGGTGGATCAACGAGCTCGATAATGCGGAAAGGGAGTCGGTAGCGGCGTACGTAGCACTTCTGGAGGAAAGGGGTCCCGCTCTCGAGTACCCCTACTCGTCCGCGATTCGCGGATCGCGCTACGCACACTTTCGGGAGTTGCGCATTCAGCACAGAGGCCGCCCCTATCGCGTGCTCTATGCGTTTGATCCACGGCGAACGGCGATTCTCCTGATCGGCGGAGCCAAGAAGGGAGACGATCGCTGGTATGAAGTCAACGTTCCGATCGCAGAGAAGTTGTACGCGAATCATTTGGCAGAACTGATGGAGGAGGGGTTGATCGATGGCAAAGAGGTTTCGTGATCTAGTCTCCAGGACTTTGACTGTCGAACAGCGGGCTCGTGCCGCTGATCGCGCCAGGGCGATGCTGACGGAGA
>JAYWBE010000067.1:0-7456 GCA_043781715.1 Gemmatimonadaceae bacterium | reverse complement strand
GCCTGAAGGCGCTCGAGCCGGGTTGGGTTTCCAACCGTCAGATCGAAGCGGCGCGTGTCGCACTGACGCGCCACATCAAGCGCGGCGGCAAGGTCTGGATCAGGATTTTCCCGGACAAGCCGATCACCAAGAAGCCGGCCGAGACCCGCATGGGTAAGGGAAAGGGCTCACCGGAGGGATGGGTGGCGGTAGTGAAGCCGGGCAGAGTGATGTTCGAGCTCGAGGGCGTGACGCTCGAGATCGGACGCAAGGCGATGGCGTTGGCCGCCGCCAAGATCGGAGTGAAGTCGAAGTTCGTGACACGTGAGGAGGCGCACACGGATGCTAGCTAAGGACATTCGCGAGATGAGCGAGGCGGACATCAATTCCCGCATCGCCGACCTGGAGAGGGAGAGATTCAACCTCCGCCTCGCGTCCGGCACGCGCACTCTCGACGACCCGCTTCGGCTGCGGGTGATTCGCAAGGATGTGGCGCGGCTCAAGACTGTGCTGAATGAGAAGATCATTGGTATCGCCGAGGCAAAGGAGCCGACGCGTGTGAAGGCCAGACGTGTAACGGGAAGACGCGGGCTTAAATCGGCCACTGCGACCAACCGTGCGAAGAGGAGTAAGAGGGCTTAATGGCTGAATTGGCGAAGAAGGAAAGCGGGACGATCGAGCGGAACGCGCGGAAGACGCGCATCGGCAAGGTTGTCAGCGACAAGATGGCGAAGACCGTCGTGGTCTCGATCGAGCGCAGAGTGCAGCATCCCGTGTACGGCAAGATGGTCAGGCGTACCACGAAACTCAAAGCTCACGACGAGCTGAACGAGGCCAAGACGGGCGACACCGTCCGCATCATGGAGACCCGGCCCTTGTCGAAGGACAAGCGGTGGCGCGTGGTCGAAATCATCGAACGTGCACGTTAACGGAGACGACCAGTGATCCAGCAGGAATCGGTGGTCAAGGTAGCGGACAACTCGGGCGCGAAGACGGCGCTCGTGATCCGCGTGCTCGGCGGAACCCGCCGGCGCTACGCCTCGCTCGGCGACGTGGTGATCGTCGCCGTGAAGAACGCGCTTCCGAACGGCACCGTCAAGAAGTCGGACGTGGCGCGCGCGGTGGTGGTGCGCACGGCCAAGGAGACGCGCCGCAAGGACGGCTCCTACATCCGCTTCGACGAGAACGCAGTCGTGATCATCAACGAACAGGGCGAGCCGCGGGCGACCCGCATCTTCGGACCCGTGGCGCGCGAGCTCCGGGAAAAGAAATACATGAAAATTGTGTCCCTCGCTCCCGAGGTTCTGTAAAGTGAGAGTCCTGAAATACAGAAAGACGGCCAAGACGCGGCTGCACGCGCGTCACGCCGAGAACTCGAAGCGGCTGAAGCTGCACGTGTCGAAGGGCGACACGGTGCGGGTGATGCGCGGCGACGACAAGGGCAAGGAAGGCAAGGTGCTGCGCGTCTTCCTCAAGACCGGCCGCGTTCTCATCGAGGGCGTGAACATGGTGAAGATGCACCGCAAGGCGCGGACGGCCGAGGAAACGAGCGGCATTCGCGAGGCGCCGGCGTCGCTGCACTCGTCGAACGTGATGCTGCTCGACCCCAAGTCGGGCGAGCCGACCAGGACGAAGGCCCGTTTCGACACCGACACGACGCACATCGAGCGTCGGAGAACCAAGGAGCGCGTCAGCGTCAAGAACGGGGAGCCCATCCCCCGCGTGCGCTGAGCGAGGGAATAGAGAATGGCGACGAAAGAGAAGAAGCAGGGGAAGAAGCGCGAGGTCCAGGCACAGGTCCAAGCGGAGCACGCCGGCAAAGATCTCCCGGTTCCACCGCCGCGCCTTCACGTTTACTACAAGAAGACGGTGCGCGACCGGCTGATGTCGCAGTTCGGCTTCACCAACGTTCATCAGATCCCGACGCTCGAGAAGATCGTGATCAACTGCGGAGTCGGCGAAGCGATCAAGAATGCCAAGGTTCTTGATACCGTCGTGTTCGAGCTGAGCATCATCACCGGACAGCGCCCGGTCCGCAAGAAGGCAAAAAAATCAATTGCCAACTTTGGACTGAGGGAGGGCCAGGAGATCGGCGCCGCAGTCACGCTTCGCGGTGCTCGGATGTGGGAGTTCCTCGATCGGTTCGTGACCGTGGCGATCCCGCGCATTCGAGACTTCCGCGGCATCAACACGCGGTCGTTTGACGGGCGCGGAAACTACACGCTCGGCGTCAAGGAGCAAATGATCTTCCCGGAGATCAACTACGACATGGTCGAGCAGATCCACGGGATGGACATCACTTTCGTCACGACCACGAACAAGGACGACCAGGCGTTCGCGCTTTTGCGCGAGCTCGGGATGCCTTTCCGTGGCGACGACAAGCCGATCATCACGCAGCAGCAGCAGTAAGTGTCAACCAACAGCCAAGAGAGATTGTAATGGCGCGTAAGGCCATGGTGGAGAAGAGCAAGCGGAAGCCGAAGTTCCCGGTGCGGCAGCACAATCGCTGCGGACGGTGCGGACGATCGCGCGCGTTCTTGAGAAAGTTCGGGCTCTGCAGAATCTGTTTCAGAGAGATGGCGCTGTCGGGCTACATCCCGGGCGTCCGCAAGGCAAGCTGGTAACCATTCATTTCTACGCGTCCCGGCGACGGGATACGGTAGAACCGAGGAAGATCATTTAATGAGTATGACCGATCCGATAGCCGATATGCTCACGCGCATCCGCAATGCTTGCGGAGCGAAGCACCGCCGCGTGGACATGCCGCTCTCGAAGCTGAAGGTGGAGATCGCGAAGATCCTGAAGGAGAACAACTTCATTCAGGACTACAAGACGCTCGATACGGAGGAAGGCAGGCAGCTGCTGCGAGTGGTACTCAAGTACGCGCAGGGCGGCCAGCCGGTGATTCGCGAGCTGCGTCGCATCTCGACGCCCGGACTTCGCAAGTACGTCGCGGTCGCGGAAATTCCGCGCGTTCGCAACGGGCTCGGCATGGCGATCCTCAGCACATCGCAGGGTGTGATGTCGGATCGTCAGGCGCGGCAGGCCCGTACCGGCGGCGAGCTCCTCGCCCTGGTCTGGTAAGGGAGATAGAGGCAGATGTCACGAATTGGAAAGCATCCAGTAGTCATCCCGAAGGGTGTGACCGCGACGGTCGAAGGCAACAAGGTCCACGTGAAGGGACCGAAGGGTGAGCTGGAGCGGACACTCCACGCGGAGATGAAGGTCTCGCTCAAGGACGGCCAGATCCTGGTCGAGCGCCCGTCGGATGAAGACAAGCACAAGGCGCTCCACGGCCTGAGCCGCACGCTCGTTGCGAATATGGTCGAGGGTGTGACGAAGGGCTTCAAGAAGGAGCTCGAGCTCATTGGAGTCGGCTACAAGGCGGACCAGCGTCCGTACGGATTGCAGCTCGCTCTCGGGTTCTCGCACCCGGTGAAGTACGAAGCGCCGAAGGGAATCAAGCTGAGCGCGCCCCAGCCGACCTCGATCATCATCGAGGGCGCGAACAAGGAAGTCGTTGGCCAGGTTGCGGCGGAGCTGCGCAGCCTCAGGCCACCCGAGCCTTACAAGGGCAAGGGAATCAAATACGTTGGAGAGCAGGTCCGCCGCAAAGCAGGAAAGGCGGGCAAGGCGGGAGCCAAGTAATGCCGAAGATGGCCAGACCAAAGTCGCGCGATCAGCTTCGTACCCGCCGTCATTTCCGCCTTCGCAAGAAAGTGGTCGGAAGCGCGGAGCGTCCGCGCCTGGTGGTGTATCGTTCGCTCAAGCACATCTACGCGCAGTTGGTGGATGACGCGACTCAGCGAACGCTCATGACGGTGACCGATTCGGGTCTCGAGGGGAAGCCGACCGAGAGATCGGTGGAAGTTGGAAAGCGCATCGCCGCCAAGGCAAAGGATGCCGGCGTCAAGCGTGTGGTGTTCGACCGAGCTGGATACAAATATCACGGCCGCGTGAAGGGTGTGGCCGACGGAGCCCGCGAGGGCGGGTTGGAGTTTTAATAAATGGCAGAAAACGAGAATCCCGAAGGAGCTTCGCCGGCATCACCGTCCGATGCGCCGAGACAGGAACCTGCGGCGCAAGAACGGCCCCGAACCGGCGGTAGCGCTCGCAGTGGCGGCGGTGCCGGTGGACGCGGCGGACGCGGCGGTGGTGGACGTGGCGGCCCTGGCGGCGGCGGTGGCGCCGGCCGCGGTCGTGGATCCGGCGGCGGTGGTGGTGGTGGTGGCGGACAAGGCGGCGGTGGCCCGCGGGGCGAGGGTGGCCAGCGCGGCGGCGGACGGGGACGTGACGGCAAAGGCCGCGATCGCGATGGCGGACGCGGCGATGGCGGCAGCGAGCTCGTCGAGAACGTGATCGCCATCAATCGCGTGGCCAAGGTCGTAAAGGGCGGACGGCGCTTCTCATTCAACGCGCTCGTCGCAGTCGGAGATGGACAGGGCCGAGTTGGTTTTGCGACCGGCAAGGCGAACGAAGTGTCGGAGGCCGTCCGCAAGGCTGTCGACGGAGCGCGCCGCAACATGGTCGCGATACCGATGACTGGCGGAACGATCCCCCACGAAGTCGTCGGCACGCACGGGGCGGGCAAGGTATTAATGAAGCCCGCGGCTCCCGGCGCCGGTGTCATCGCCGGCGGCGCTGTGCGCGCGATCATGGAATGCGCCGGCATCTCGGACATTCTCACCAAGAGCCTCGGCTCAACCAATCCGCACAACATGGTGCTTGCTGCATTGAATGGCCTGCAACAGCTGACAACGGTCGAGCAGATCGCGCGCGAGCGCGGCATCGAAGTCTCGGCCCTCGGTTACCGCTCGCGCGCCAAGTCGAAGGAGGCCGTCGCTCATGCCTAGGACACACGTGTGGTGGAGAACGAAGGGGCCGAAGACGACCCCCAAGGAAACCATCACGAAGGGAAAGGTTCGCATCAAGCAGGTGAGAAGCGGCATCGGCCACTCGTGGCGGATGCGTTTGACGCTCGAAGCCCTCGGGCTCCGGCATCACCAGTCTGAAGTGACCAGGCAGGATTCACCCGCCCTGCGCGGACAAATCAAGCACGTGCGTCACTTGGTCGAAGTGACGCCGGTAGAGGATTAGCGAGTGGCAAACAAACCAACACGTCGTGAGCGCCTCGGAGCGCCAGATGGCGTCGAAAAGGTCGGCCTGCACAATCTGGTTCCTGCTCCGGGATCTCACCGGAATCGCAAGAGAATCGGACGTGGGCCGGGCTCGGGCACCGGCAAGACGTCGGGCAAGGGACACAAGGGTATCAAGGCCAGATCGGGCCACCACGGCCCCGGCGGCGGCAAGCCCCAATTCGAGGGCGGCCAGATGCCGCTCACTCGCCGTATCCCCAAGCGTGGGTTCACGAATATCTTTCGTGTAGTTAATCAGGTCGTCAGTTTCGACGACCTTGGCAAGCTGCCGAAGGGCGCTGAGGTGACGGAAGAGACTTTGGCCGAGGCCGGATTGATCCGAAAGGGAAAAGGGCCAGCCAAGCTTCTCGCGAATGGCGACGCCGCCAAGGGCGTCACCGTGCGCGGCGTCAAGATGAGCGCTGGTGCTCGGCAGAAAATCGAATCGGCCGGAGGCCGAATAGAGAACTGATGGCGCAATCAGCCCCCGCGGCGGCCGTAAGCAACATCTACAACACGCCGGAGTTACGGGACAAGATCGTATTCACGCTGATCTGTCTCGTGATCTACAGAGTCGGGGCGCACATCACCGCGCCGGGCGTTGACGTCGTCGCGCTCACCGATTTCTTCGCCAACAAGGGAAAGGGCGGATTGCTCGGCCTATACGACCTGTTCGTGGGCGGCGGACTGTCTCACGCGACCGTGTTCGCGCTCGGCATCATGCCCTACATCTCGGCCAGCATCTTCATGCAGATCGCCGGCGTGGTGATCCCGACCGTCGAGAAGATGCAGAAGGACGAGGAGGGCAGAAAGCGCGTGACGCAGTGGACGCGCTACGTGACGGTCGTCCTCGCCGTGGTGCAGGGATGGGGATTCGCGCTCTTCACGTCGTCCCTCGAGAACGCCGTGGTAAATCCCGGCTTCGGGTTCAAGCTGCAGATGGTGCTGGTTCTCACGACCGGCGCGATGTTCGTGATGTGGCTCGGCGAGCAGATCACCGAGCGAGGATTGGGGAACGGCGCGTCGCTGATCATCTTCTTCTCGATCGTCGAGAGATTCTGGCCGGGAATCATCAGCACCCTGGGGTTCGTGAAGACGCAGGCGGTCGGCCCCTTCTCCCTCGTGGTACTCGGCATCGTCATGGTCGGGGTCGTCGCCGGCACCATTGCGGTCACGATGGCGGCCCGCAGGGTGATGATACAGATCCCGCAGCGCACGATGTCCCGCGGCAGACAGCGCGAGGCGGCAAAGAACTTCATTCCGCTCCGGGTCAACGCGGCCGGCGTGATGCCGATCATCTTTGCCTCATCGGTGATCGTCGTTCCGGGCGCGATCGCGCAGTTCAGCGGCAACGAGAACGCGCGGATCATGTCGGAATACTTCCAGCCTGGCACGTGGCTGTACTACGCGCTGTCGGCGATTCTGATCGTTTTCTTCACCTACTTCTATACGTCGATCATCTTCAACCCGGTCGACATCTCGGAGAATCTGAAGAAGCAGGGCGGATTCATTCCGGGCGTGAAGCCCGGCGGCAGAACGGCCGAGTACATCGATCACGTAGTGTCGCGTATCACGTTTCCGGGCGCATTGTTCCTGACGTTCATCGCGCTTTTGCCGGTGTTCATAGCCGACATGATCAACGTTCCGTTCAGGTTCGGTGGAACGTCGCTCCTTATCGTCGTCGGTGTCGCGCTCGACACGATCGCGCAGGTCAATCAGCACCTGCTCCTCAGGAAGTACGATGGCTTCATGAAGAAAGGGCGAGTGCGATTCCGGGGCCGCACGACCGGCGGCGCTTACTAGATTTCGATCGGGGGAGCCAAAAGCTCCTCCGACTCTTTTGCGGGTATTCCCATGATCATCGTGCTGCTTGGTCCGCCCGGGGCCGGCAAGGGAACGCAGGCGGACAAACTGGCCACGCGCCTCGGGATTCCGAAGATCGCGACTGGCGACGTGCTGCGCGCGGCGGTGCGTGACGGCACCAAGCGGGGGCTCGAGGCAAAGTCCTACATGGATCGCGGCGATCTGGTGCCGGATTCAGTCATCCTCGGTATTCTTCAGGATGTCATGACATCGCCCGCGACGAAGAAGGGAGCCATTCTGGATGGCGCGGTTCGCACCGTGCCGCAGGCCGAGGGGCTCGCGGTCATGCTCGGCGAGATCGGCAAGAAGGTGGACAAAGTGCTGCTGTTCGACGTGGACGACGACGAGCTCGTGAAGCGGCTGAGCACCCGCACGGTTTGCGAGGGCTGTCAGACGCCTTATATGGGGCGCGACCCCGGAACGAGCTGCGAGAAGTGCGGTGGGAAGCTCGTGCGTCGAAAGGACGACGAGCCCGAGGC
>JAYWBE010000066.1:0-7463 GCA_043781715.1 Gemmatimonadaceae bacterium | reverse complement strand
GTTTTCGTCACCGATCCGGAAGGTGCACGATTTCTTGACCGTCGGTGCTCCGGCTCCTTTGCAGGCTGCGGGAGCGGTGGGGATGGCGTTCGATGCGGACTACTACAACCACCTCGCGCTCGAGTATCGCGCGCGGCGGGACATCATGTGCTCGGCGCTTGATGAGGCGGGGTTCAAGTACGCGGCTCCCGAAGGCGCCTACTATATACTGGCGGATTTCTCGGAGATCTCGGACCTCGAATCGCGCGAGTTTGCGATTTGGTTGGCGAAGGAGGTCGGAGTCGCCACGGTGCCGGGGATGAGTTTTTACTCGCGCCCAGAACTGGGGAGGTCAGTTACACGATTCGCTTTCTGTAAGAGGATCGAAACGCTGGAAAAGGCTGCGGAGAGGTTGGAAACTTTGCAGGCGCGAGTGTAATCCAAACCTCCATCGCCGGCGATTGCTCACCAAGTGATAAGGGGTCTAGTAAGAAGTCGCGTCGCGTCGGCCTCTCGCTTCATGGGGAGTTAGACGGTAGACCCCACGAAGGACGCGCAGCAGAAGATCACCGACGCGACCGTGGAATTAAACGATCTGGTATTTGGCTAGTTGAGCGGTTTGCACCAGTTGAGGCACTTCAAGACCCAGAACGTATCGTCCGAACCATCAAGGGTATGGTCGGATTCTATCGAAAGACTGCCTAGAGAAGCCCGATCGACGACGCGTAATAAGCAGTGCTCCTTTCTGACTCGAGCTCTCAGCCGAGGACCGTAGTGTCGACAAACGACCTTCGACCGCTTCTCTTCGGTGGGGGAAGAGCCTGCACGCGGTAGAACTCAGGCGCTATTCACTTGACGTCATCAAATCCCGCCGGACGGCAACCTGCCGCCAGATGAGCGTGAGGTCCTCGCGTTGATTTCGGACCGTAGCTGTTGGTGAATCAATACATGCGTTCCAACTCGCGGTAATTCCTGCGAAAACAGCCTCTGTTTCGAGCTGGGTTGGGGCTCAGTTTTCGCCGGGTTCCCGGGGTTACGCCTCAATTTTTCCTCATTAACCCTATGACTGAGTCAATCCACCCTGACCAGTCCGGCCGAGAGGGGTCGGTCAGATTATACGTTGTTCAGGACGAGCAACACACGCGTATGCAGGCAAGCGGAGGGGAGTAAGAAGTTCGCCGAGAAATGTGTAAGTCATTGCCGGACCGCGCGATCTGTCGTTGTTGGACTTGCGGGTGCGAGCTAGCCTCGGGATGAATCGTCAGCAGCGGACATAGCGGTGGAAATGGAGACTCCAGGTGTGACGGAGCTCTACCATAAGAAGTCTACTCTGGAAACGAAACATTGCTCCATTTTTCCTATGCGCCGAGCCCAATATGTCAAGAATCTCCCCGTCGTTTTTCCGCCAGATGCTGGCGATCATGTCCCTCGCCCTCTGGTCTACCGCACTTCAGGCGCAGGACAGTCATCCTACACACGTATCCAAGCCGCCCGCCGACCGCGAAGGCTGGCGCGTGACCCCCGGACTCAGGATCGTCGAGACGTTCGACGACAATCCGTTTCTGCTTTCGGATGCGAGCAAGGCGGGAGTGTCGGCTCCTTCGGCCTCGAGCATTGCCAGCGGACGTTACACCAACATGGCAGGCGGGAGCGACTACATCACCACCATGCGCGGTGGGCTGAACGCAGAGGGGCCCGGGATTCTCGGACGCAAGCTGACTCTCGGCGCCGATGCGCGTTACGAATACTATCAGCAAAACGCCCGGCGTAGAAACATGTTTTACGAATTGAGAGTCGCCCAGGCCCTTGGTCACGGCAGTCACCTTGGCGCGCGCGCCGAGCTCCAGCCCACGTATTTCTTCCGGAATTACCTGGCCGACGCGGTCGATCTCAACGGCGACGGAACGATTCAGTCCGCTGAGCGCGTCTACGCCGCCGGTACATACTCTGATCAGGAGTTCACGGGAGAGTTCCGGCAGCGCCTGGTGAAGTCGACCGAGGACCACCCGTTCGGGGCGCAGCTGACAGTAGAAGCTGGACACAAGACACGCACCTACCAGCAGCCATTCCAGGCCAGAGGATATGGCGGCCCGTTTGCCGGCGTCGTCGGCGCGCTGGATCTTACTGCGAGCGTCGCATTGGAAGGACAGTATCGCCGCTCGTCGCTGCGCTCCGCGCCCGGTAGTGCGGTGCTGCTGCTCAACGAGCCTGATTTCAATCAGGACTTCAACGGCAACGGCACGACCACCGATCTGCGCGTTCGCTCGGTACAGGCGGTCGATTTCTCGCGCATTGAACAGGATATGGCCGCGCGTTTCCGTGCCCGTCCGACCGACGCGGTGGAGACTACACTCTCGTATGGCCTCCGTTTGCGGAACTTCGAATCAAAACAGCCTTACGACGTGTACAACAACACTCGCCACGATCGGCGTGATCGACTCGGCCTCGATATGGCGTATCGGTTCTCGCCACGGATGTTTGTGCACTTTGGCGGGCGCGGCGAAATTCAGAAGTTGACAAAGACCCTGCGTCCGACCGCGACGATCGACGGCATCACGGCTTATACGCAAAAGGGGTTCTATCTCTCGTGGTCGCAGCAGCTCTGACAGGACTGAGTCGCTGTCCGCGTCCCGGATTTCCGGGCGGTGCGGTCAGCGCGATCCCACACGGAACAGGTGAATGACGATCGTGCTTTCTGAGGAAATCAAGTCGCGCATGAAGGTCTCTTACGTGGCGCGCCGGGTGCCGCGCGCGTCGCTACACATGCAGCTGGGGATTCCCGCAGATCCCGCGTCGGGTGACGTGGTACTCGCGCGGGTCGAGACGATCGGCAAGAACACGACCCTCGAGCTCGTGGAAGGTCGGCGCTGCACGCTACACGAGGGAGATCTCGTCGTCGTGGCTTTTGGAAACCGTTACGCGACGCTGCAGTTCGAGGCGTACGCGCGCTCCCGGGGGGACCGGTGTGACCTGCTGTCGATGGGAGGGCTGTGCGGACTGGTCGAAAGCAAGCACGATAGCGTCTCCGAGCCGAGCAAGCTGCGGATCCTCGGAGCCATTGGTGACGCTGAAGGTAATCCAGTGAGGCTCTCCGACCATGCCTTGTCGCCCGCGCTCTCTCCGCGCCAGGCGGCTCCGAGAGTGATTGGCGTCTGCGGAACATCGATGGACGCGGGCAAGACATATACAGTTCGCAGCGCGATCCTGGGCTTACGCCGGGAAGGACTTCGTATAGCGGCGATCAAGCTCACCGGGACCGCTTCGGGCAGAGACACCTTCAGCATGCTGGACGCGGGCGCGACTCCGGCCTTGGATTTCATCGATGCCGGCCACCCGTCGACGTACCTTTGCTCCGTGAAGGAGTTGATGGACATCTTTGGCGTTCTGGTCTCCCAAGCGACCGCTCAACGCGCCGATTGCATCGTGATTGAGATCGCCGACGGTCTTGTGCAGCGGGAAACCACGGCCCTCCTGACGAGTCCCGGCTTCACCAGAAGCATTAACGGCTGGCTTCTCGCAGCCAACGACGCTCCCGGCGCGGCTGGCGCAGTCTCAATCCTGAAGGCATGGGATATCACTCCTCTCGCCATCACGGGCAATGCGTCGCGCAGCCCTCTCGTGAGGCAGGAGGTGGAAGCCGCCACGGGCATCGCATGCGTGCCTGCCACTGATATCGACACAGGAGCGTTGAATCCGCAGCTCCTGACAGCGAGGCGACGGCTGACGGGCGAGGTGAAGCTCGTAGTCGGATGACCCGGAGAGTCACGTGGTAAAGGTGAACACCAGTGGCTCGGCCTCCACCAAGATCAGTGTCGGACGCGTCTACAGCTGGATTCCAGATGCTCGTGCGCCATTGGGCGGAAAACTGGCTCTCGATGTGGTGGCACTGCCACGACTGCTTTCCGCGGGCACGCCTGAGGGGAGGCTCTGCGGGACATTTGTCGAAGTCCGCAACGCGGGTGCCCTGAATTCGCGGCAAGCCGATGGCACGGTGACTTCATTTGCACTCGGCGACGTATCGGCTAGCCCTGAAGGCGCATTTCTATTCGCGCCGAGTCGCGGAGGCGGACGCGTGGACAAATGCGCTGTTCCGCCGACCAAGAGACGCGCGAGGTACATCGAGGCCGCGCGCTTTGGCGAAGTAAATACCTATTATCACCTCGATCGCATCGCCAGCCATCTTGACGGTCTCCTTCGCGAGCTCGGCCGGTCTTCGCTTCCGCGCGTCATCGTCAAGGTGAACGCGCATCATGCGGCGACAGAAACCGATGGCGTACGCGATGGCCGCCGGCTCCAGGATCGGTGGCAGCCGTTCCAGGGCGGTCACTATCGCCTCCCGAGCCGCAAATACGACATCGCCGAAGAAAGCTCGCTCTCGATCGACGGCGAAATTCACCTCGGACCGGGCCGCAAGCTCCTCCACCACGGCGCGCTGGTGGAGGTCGCCGGCTCGCGATACCGGGCCAACGCTTCGCACAATCCGGGCATCATCTACCACGAGTACGCTCACCATCTGACGCGACACACGGCGGACTTCCGCGCAAATGCGTTCCGGGATCCGCTGAGGCAAGACAATCGGAAGACGGCGATGGATGAAGGCACGTGCGATTACTGGACCGCGGTGATGCTCGACACCCCACACATCTGGGCGTGCCATCGCCGTCACGACGACAACGAGCGTCATTCGCGGAGCCTCTCGTCGCGAACGACGATGCGCGACTTCGACGACGGGCCGAAGGCCGATCCGCATTCCAACGGCACCATCTGGGGCGCCGCCCTATGGGATTTCCGATGTCGCCTGCGAGCCACTGTTCCGGATGGGGCGCGTCACGCTGATCTGATCGTCGTGCAGGCATTAATCCTGATGGGCAGCGTTGGCGTGACAGAGAGAAGCGCGCGTGCCCGCGACGTTCGCCCGGCGCGCAAATCGTTCGGTGTCGGTCTTGCTGCACTTCGCCGCGCCGCGGACGACCTCAACTCTGGCGCGCACACGGACGCGCTGCTCGAGGTCTTCGCTTTCCGGGGGATCCATCCCGAGACCGGCGATCGGGCTTCACCTTCTCGCTCGCACGCGGCGCATCCGGTCAGATATGACGGAACTTCCGCTCGGTCGGCATCCGACCGTGGATTCGAGCGCCTGCTGCGCCGCGTCTCTGCCGACGACATTCCCGGAAGCGACGACATCCTCACCGCTGACGCGCTCCGCCAGCTCCTCGCTAGTGGCGACGATCCGACACTCTCTTTCCTAGGCGGCGGAGACATCATGCTGGGCGGCAGAGCCAGGAAGGCGGTCGAGGAATTCGGGACCAACTATCCGCTGGCCGCGGTTCAGCCACTCTTGGCAATGTCACCGATCGTGATGGCGAATCTGGAGGGTCCGTTTGCCGCGAAAGCGCGACGGGTCGAGAGACAGTTCTCTTACCGCGTGAAGCCAGGCCTGGCCGCCGCGCTCCCGTGTGCCGGGGTGAACGTCGTCACGCTTGCCAACAATCACCTCGTCGACTGCGACCGCGACGGCGTGACCGAGACTCTGGACACGCTTCGCCTGGTTGGCGTTTCGGCGGTTGGCGCCGGCGCGAGCCGGAGCGCGGCACATGCGCCGGTAATCATGGATGCGCACGGGCGACGCGTCGGTATCCTCGCCTACTACTGGAACCATCGGTGCGCTGCGACGAGCAATCTGCCTGGAAGCGCGATGGACGCTCCCGAAGCGCTCGAAGAGGACATCCGTTCGCTGCGGGCGCGCGCGGACAGAATCGTCGTGACGTTCCACTGGGGCATCCCATACGATCGCACTCCGTCCGGTGAAGACCGCGCCAAGGCGCACTTCGCGGTCGACTGCGGCGCAGACGTGGTAATCGGGCATCATCCGCACGTCCTGCAGCCGTTCGAGATCTATCGGGGGCGGCCGATCTTCTACAGCGTTGGAAACTTCGCGTTCGGCTCGGGGAACAGCCGCGCTGAAGGGTGCCTAATCGGTATCCGCTTCGACGATCATGCGACGACGGCGACGATCTATCCGCTCTACGTCAAGAACCGCGATCCTCGCGTCAACTACCAGCCCAAGCTTCTGCGGGGCATGACCGCCCGGCGCATACTGCTGCGTCTTGCGCAGTCGTCGGGCTCGGCAGGTGAGCAACTCGCTATCAGCGACTATCATGGCTCGCTGATCCTGCCGCGATCGAGCACGAGTGAAACACCCGTCCGGACGGGAACCAATGGCTGACGGCGTCCGCAACGACGCGGGGATGCGCAAGAGCGGAGTCACACGGCAGCTGATGCGCCTACTGCTGCCCCTCCTCAAACCATTCAGACTCTCGCTGTCTGCTGCGACGATTGCGATGCTGCTCGACTCGGCGCTGACGGTGCTTCGGCCCTGGCCGCTCAAGATCGTCATCGACCGCGTTCTGTCCGACCACCACACCCGAGTGCCCTTGATCGGCCCCTGGGTAAACGCGCTGCACGCTTCCCCGATGGCCATCCTGTACGCGGCGTGTGCAGCGACGCTGCTCATCGCGATCGGAACCGGCGCGCTCACCTATTGCTACACACGACTCCTCGGCGACGTCGGCCAGCGATTCGTGTTCGCTCTGCGTCGCGATCTTTTCGCCCATATGCAGCGCCTGTCGCTGCGCTTCCACGACCGGCAGCGGACAGGCGATCTCATCACCCGCCTGACGTCCGACGTGCAGGCAATTCGCGACGTCGTGAGCGGCGGCTCGATTCTTTTCTTCACCAACGCCTCACTCCTCGCCGGTATGCTGGCCATGATGTTCTGGCTGAACTGGCAGTTCGCCCTGGCTGCTCTTTCTGTCGCGCCGTTGCTCTTCTGGTCTGTATTCCGATACACGAGTCGCGTGAAGGCGGCTGCGCGCACGGCCCGCACGAGCGAGGGTCTCCTCGCATCGGTGGCGCAGGAGACGCTATCGTCAATCCGCATCGTTCAGGGTCTCGCCCAGGAGGAGCAGCAGTCGGAGCGCTTCCAGACGCAGAACATGGGCAGTCTGAACGCGTATCTCGAGAGCGTCCGGTATCAGGCGGCGGTAGCGCCGCTCGTCGATGTGTTCGCGGCGGCTGGCCTGGCAATCGTGATGTGGTTCGGCGCGATGCGCGTGCTTGCCGGTGAGCTGACGACGGGAGACGTGGTGGTGTTCTTTGCGTACGTGACCAATCTGTACGCACCAATCAAAGCGCTGTCGCGGCTCTGGTATTCCCTCAATCGCGCCACCATCGGCATCGAGCGCATCGGCGAAGTGATGGAGCTCGCCTATGACGTCACCGATCGTCCGAACGCCACAAGGGCACGGGGACTGAGCGGCCAAATCGAATTCCGGGATGTCTCCTTCGCCTACGAGGAGTCGCGCGAGGTGCTATCGCGCATCCAGTTGAAGATCACGGCCGGCGAGCGACTGGCGATCGTTGGAGCCACGGGCGCGGGCAAGAGCACGCTGGTGAGCCTCATTCCACGTCTCTACGACCCGACG
>JAYWBE010000065.1:0-7479 GCA_043781715.1 Gemmatimonadaceae bacterium | reverse complement strand
CAGCCACGCCAGATAGCTTGCACTACCGCCTTGATCATGTTTTTGAAACCAGGGCGGTCGCGTGGCAACAAATCGGTAAAATGGAGGTCAGCTTGGGGCGCCATTCGAATTTCCTGCGTGGCGCTGGGCTCGGATTGCTCGTGGGAGTTGTCGCTGGGGCCGCTCTTGGAGCCGCTACCGCTTCGGGTCAGGACGGGTTCAACGCCGGGCCAAATGCCGCTTTGTGGGGGATCTCTGGCGGAATACTCGGTGGGGCGGCCGGAGCGGTTCTCGGGCTAGTGGCGCGCACAGAAGATTGGATCCCGGTTACAGTCCCGGGTACACGAGGGGCTTCGCAGAGAGAATAAGGAGCGAAGTCTATCGGCTCCCTCACGCCCGATGAGCGTTGGGTCTGGACCCATGCAGACTCGGCGCAACTTCCGAACAGGGTTGCACAACGGATCAGTTATCGCTGGCGCCAGGTCCAACTTAGTTTTCGATAGATGCATTCCGATGCCGAGCGGTTCCGATTCCTCGCGAAGTTTCGCCTACACGTCGCCTTCCACGATGACCACGTTACGCTCCTGTGGCAGGAGAAGGTCCAGCATTGGGAAGCGAGTCCGCCGTATTACCCGGTTGGAGTTGACCCGGCCGGGGCGCTTGTAAGAGCCTAGAGATTGTAGACTATCAGCTCCGGGACTCGCGCCATACCTACGCGGTGCGCGCGATACGCTCAGGAGCGCCATACGAAGTCGTCGCAGAGCAGCTAGGCCACGCGGATACGATCATGGTGGCGCGAGTCTACGGACGGTTCAAGCCAGATGCGCGCGAAAAGCGCGAATGGCATCGCGTCGCGGCAGCCAACGACGCGAAGAGGGCGGCTAAATGATCGACTCCGGTGGTACAGAGCATGGTACATCCAGCCACGAAGCCGAAGGCTCCTTGTCGCTTCGTGCAAGCAAAGCGTCTTCCAACAATAACTTACAAAGTAGCTGGGGGGAGACTCGAACTCCCGACCCCGGCATTATGAGTGCCGTGCTCTAACCAGCTGAGCTACCCAGCCATACTCCAAATCTGCGCAACTGTGTGACGCCGCTGAAGCGGCGCGGGTTACTGACACAAACGGCCAGCCCTTTCGGGCCGGCCGCGTGCTTGAATGGCGGGGGCGGGATTTGAACCCGCGACCTTCGGGTTATGAGCCCGACGAGCTACCAGGCTGCTCCACCCCGCGATGAGATGAGGAATCTACGCTGCCGGAGCATCAAGTCAACCGATTTACGAAGCTTTCGCGAGCTATTTTCGGTTGCCGTTACTAGGAGCCTCGCCAAACCGATAAAGAATCTCCTTGTCGCCGCGCACCATCCCGAATTCCTCGCGCGCGATCCGCTCCTGGGTGGCGCTGTCGCTCTTCACCAGCTTGAGAAACCGCCCGAGCGAGTCGACCTGGCGCTGCAGCGAATCCACCTCGCGCATGATGATCTGCGTCCGGGAGTGGAGCACATAAAGATCCCGCGTGCTGTATTCCCCGCCCTGCACCGCGAAAAAGAGCGCGACGGCGATGAGCGCCCACCAGATGTATCGTTTCATCGCGTTACGCTGGTCGCTTCATCGAGCTACTCCAGGCCGTAGATCGCGCCGCCCGGATATTCCGCCACAGCGCCAAGCTGCTCCTCGATCCGGAGAAGTTGATTGTACTTGGCCACACGATCGGTGCGGCTCGCCGAACCGGTTTTGATCTGCCCCGCACCGGTCGCAACCGCAAGATCGGCGATGAACGTGTCTTCCGTTTCGCCCGAGCGGTGCGAGATGATGGACTGGTACCCATTCGCGCGCGCCATCTCGATCGCCTCGAGCGTTTCCGTCAACGTGCCGATCTGATTGAGCTTGATCAGGATCGCGTTCGCGACGTCGGATTCGATGCCGCGCGCGAGACGCTCGGTGCTGGTGACGAAAAGGTCGTCTCCGACGAGTTGGACCCGATCGCCAAGCGAAGCGGTGATCTTTGCCCAACCTTCCCAATCGTCTTCGGCGAGTCCGTCCTCAATAGACACGATCGGATACTCGTCCAGCCACTTCCGATACAGCTCGATCATTCCGTCGGAGTCGAGACTCCCGGCCCCGCTCTTCTTGAATGTGTAGGTGCCGTTTTTGTAGAGCTCCGATGCCGCGGGATCCAGCGCGATCGCCACTTCGCGACCGGGCGCGTATCCCGCCGCCTCGATCGCTTCGACGACGACGCGCAGCGCTTCCTCGTCGTTCTTGAGATCGGGAGCGAAGCCACCTTCGTCGCCAACTCCGGTCGAGAGCTTCCGCTTCACCAACACTTTCTTGAGCGCGTGAAACACCTCCGTTCCCATGCGGAGCGCCTCACGAAAGCTCGTCGCGCCGACCGGGACGATCATGTACTCCTGGAAATCCACGGTGTTGGTCGCGTGCGCGCCGCCGTTCAGGATGTTCATCATCGGCACCGGCATCGTGCGCGCCATCGGACCGCCGAGGTAGCGATAGAGCGGGAGGCCGACGTCCATTGCCGCCGCGCGCGCCGTCGCCATCGAGACCGCAAGTATCGCGTTGGCGCCGAGCTTTCCCTTGTTGTGCGTGCCATCAAGCTCGATCATGGTGCGGTCGATCACCATCTGATCGCCCGCCGACAGCCCGTTGAGCGCGGGAGCAATGCGCTCTTCCACGCTCTGCACCGCCTGCTCCACTCCCTTCCCCAAATAACGCTCGGCGTCTCCGTCTCGCAGCTCGAGCGCTTCGTGCTCTCCAGTCGACGCGCCGCTTGGCACGGCGGCCCGGCCGAATGCGCCGCTCTCGAGCATGACATCGGCTTCGATAGTCGGGTTTCCGCGGCTGTCCAGAATCTCGCGCGCCTTGATCTCGATTATGCCTGACATTTGTTGGTTGGAGGTCCAGTGCTATCGTGTTTCGGTTGGATTCGTCTCGGACGAAACCATCTCGGCCGACGAAGGAAGCCGCAATGCCATAGCGGGCAGCGCCTCGACACCGTACAGCTCGCGCATCGCGTCCGCCATCCTCGTTCTCACCGTCTTCATCAGCCTCTCGCGGTGGTCGTAGTCGACACCGGTCGTGCTGACGGGCTCGAGCAAATGTATATCAATCGTGCCCGAATGAGCCCAAAGCGACCCTTTTGGCATGATCTCTATCGTCCCGTGCATGATGATCGGAACGATCGGCACACCCGCGGCAATCGCCAGGACGAACGGGCCCTTCTTGAACGGGCGAAGCGGATACGCGTTTCCGCGCGTCCCCTCCGGAAAGACGACGACCGATTTTCCGCCGCGGATTCGCTCGGCCGCGACGTCATACGCGCCGAAGGCGGCTCTCCGGTTGTCGCGCTGGATTTCGATCATCCCCGCGGCGCGCATTGCGCGCCCGAAGATCGGCACCTTGAACAGCTCGGCCTTCGCGACGAACCTGTGGCGGGGCAACGTGCTGGCGAGCGACGGAACGTCGAACCAGCTGACGTGGTTGGAAGCGAAAATGTGGGGCTCGCCACCGCTCGCGTTCTCCATGCCGTGGACGCGTACCTTGACCCCGACGGCCCGCAGCACCGCCGATGACCACCAGCGGGGAACCTTGTCATAGATGCTGTTCGGCTCGTCCTTTATGCCGAGCAGCGCCGCAATGATGACGGTGAAACCGAGGACGACGGTCGCGACGACGGCAGTGGAGTAGAGGAGAATCGTTCGAATAAAAGACATCATTTATCGCGAAAGTGGTCGAAGCCCGGGGGAACGCTGATACGCTCGCCTCCCTGCATGAGAACAATGCCTGTAGTACCGGCAACAACCCGGCCGATCTCGGTGAGGTCGAGGCCGAACTCCTCTGAAAACTTCGCGGTGTCGATCTCCGGCGCGGTGACTACGATCTCGTATTCCTCCCCCGAGCTCGCCGCCTGCACAGCCGAGACTCCATCGACCCGTGGGATCCGCTCGGCGTCGATCTCGATGCAGACTTTGCTCGCGGCCGCCACGTGGCCGACATCCGCCATGAGGCCGTCGGAGATGTCTATCCCCGACGTAGCTCCGCGCTCGGCGAGACCAATGGCGGGCTCGATCCTGGGCACAGGATTGGCGAAGCGCGCCCGGTCGCTCTCGGTCGGCTCCTTCCCCGCGCGCCAGGCGCGGACCGCGGCGGCGGGACCACCGAGGCGTCCGGTGACGTAAACGCGCTGGCCGACTTTGGCGCCCGAGCGTGCGAGGGGACGCGACGCGCTGCCGAGCGCTGTAATCGTAAGGGAGAGCTCCTTGCCCGAGGAGAGATCTCCGCCGACAATCGGGCACAAGACGGCCGACGCGCCCTCCCGAATTCCGGCGGCGATCTCACGCGCATCCTGCTTGTTGCCCTCCGGAAGCGTGAGCGCGATCAGAATCCCGAGCGGACGCGCAGCCATCGCGGCCAGGTCGCTGAGCGACGCCGCGGTCGCGCGGTAGCCGATCTCGAAGCTGTTGAGCCAGTCGCGTCGGAAGTGAATGCCCTCCACCGATGTGTCAGTGCTCACGACGAGGCGCTCCCCCATGGGAACGTCGAGGACGGCGGCGTCGTCGCCGATCCTTCGCGCGGCTTTCCCCCACTCGGCGAGAAGGATCCGGACGAGGTCGAATTCCTTGCCGGGTCCGAGGTCGATATTGCTGTCGGGGCTCATCGCGCGACTGCCGGCAGCTCGGCCAGTACCGGAGCCTCGGGTGCCGGCTCGATTTCGTTCCAGGCGCGGGGGAGGGCGTAGAGTACATCGTCCAGGGTAGTGCCGCGCACGTATTCGCAGAATTCCGCCGCGCGGCCATGAATCCACGCGGCGCAGCAGCCGGCGACGGTCGCGTCCTGTGTCTGCGCCAGCATGGTTCCAGCAATTCCATCGAGAAGATCACCGCTGCCACCGGTTCCAAGAGCAGCTGTCCCTCTGGCGATTACGTGGCGGTCTCCGTCGGGTGTGAAAATCACGGTTGGCGATCCTTTCAGGAGAACCGTGGCGCCGAGCTCGCGCGAGAGATCGAGACCTACGTCGAACCTGTTGGCGAGAACTGATTTCACCTCGATGCAGGCTAGTCTCGCGAACTCCGCGGGGTGAGGCGTGATCAGTGCCGGCTTTCCCTCGAGCAGTTTCCCCAGCGCTTTCGCGTCGCCCTCGAACACGTTGAGAGCGTCGGCATCGAGCAGTACCGGAACCTTCGAGTCGCGCAGAATTCGCTCGACGATTGAGCGCGTCACCTTCGAGTTGCCCAGGCCGGGTCCGATCACTACCGCATCGGCCCACTTCGAGATCTCGGCCTTGATCTGGATCTCGCTCGAGGGCCATTCCGAGATGAGGGCCGAGGGTACGGCGGCCAGGACCGGGCCCACATTTTCCGGCGCCACGAAAACTCGCACGAGGCCGATTCCACTTCTCAGGGCTGCGCGCGACGCGAGGACGACCGCGCCCGGCATTCCCTTTCCGCTCCCAACGATCGCAAGGTGCTTACGGATTCCTTTGTGCGCGTCGAACCGAATGGGCGGAATGCGCGATCGCACCCACTCGCCGTCAACCAGAATCGGCAACGATAACACTGGTATCGGTCGCTTCTTCGGGGCATTCGCCCGAGCGTCGTCGAGCCCAATGTCCAGCACCACGATGTCTCCGCAGCAATCTCTCGCCAGCAGGAGCCCGCGCTTTACTCCACCAAAGCTGAGAGTGACATCAGCGACGACGCACGTGGAATGCTGGCCGGTCGTGGCATCAAGTCCGCTCGGGACGTCGAGCGCCGCGACGCGCGCGCCCCGCTCGTGCAATTCATTGATGGTCGCTATCGCCTCGCCGATTTTGCCGCGCGGCTCTCCCTCGAAGCCGGTGCCGAGCAGCGCGTCGATGACAAGGGCGGCGCCGTCAGGGCCTGAGTCCGCGAGCTTGACCGAATCTATCGCCGCTTCTCTCGCCGCTACGGCGTCGGGCGATTTCGCTGGGGTAGCTTTCACTACTTCGACGACCGTGACCTCGACGCCGGACCGGGCGAGGATGCCGGCGACGACCCACCCGTCGCCTCCATTATTCCCGGGACCCGTAAAGACGACAGCACCGCCTCTGAGCTGCTCGGAATAGCGCCGCGAAATCTCTCCCGCCGCCGCGGTACCCGCGCGCTGCATCAACAAGCGTGAAGGGGTTCCTCTTTCAATGGCTGCCCGATCGCGCTCCGCTGATTCCCTGGCGCTGACCACCCATGCGGGCATTGCTCCGAAGGTTGGTTTCTAAGCCTGTTGCGCGCAGTTCCAGGGGTAGTCGCGCTCGAATGCCAGATCGAAGTCGAATACGTCCACGAACTCGTCACGCGTGTCGTGCGGCTGGCTGAGAAGGAACCCGAGCTCGACGAGCGTGAACACGATGTCACCGACATCCGCAGTTGAGCCGATTCCCCAGTGTTCCAAGACCACACGCGCCATAAGCCCGTACCGCTCGAGCGCGAGATCGCGGGCCGCACGCGCCAGCTCCACTCCGGTGATGTGGCGCCGCACTGTAAGCTGCGCCTGACACATCTCGAGCGCGGAAAGGACGAACAGATACGCCTGCTCGTCGAACCGCGGCTCGCGGATGCGAATCCGGTCCATGATGCCTTCGCGAAATGCCAGCTCAGCCATTTTCTACTTTTTTTCCGCCATTGAGGGGAAGGATGTGTAGAGAGGAAAGCGATTCGTCAAGTCGAGTACTGCCTCTTTGACTGCCGACGCGACCGCCACGTCACCGGCACTGCTGACCACCCGGTCGATGAGCCCGGCGATTTGCTCCATTTCCGGCTCCCTCATGCCTCGGGTTGTAACCGCCGGGGTTCCGATGCGGATGCCGCTGGTGACGAACGGAGACTGGGTCTCCTTCGGCACCGTATTCTTGTTCACGGTGATGCCCGCGAAGTCAAGTGCCTTCTCGGCCACTTTCCCAGTGACGTTCTTGTTCCGGAGATCAACGAGCATCAGGTGATTGTCGGTGCCCCCGGAGACGATGTTGAAGCCGTGCTCGATCAGCGCGTTCGCCAGCGCCTGCGCGTTGCGAACGATCTGACCGCAGTAATCCTTGAAGGATGGATCGAGCGCTTCCTTGAACGCCACCGCCTTGGCGGCGATGATGTGCTCGAGTGGGCCGCCCTGCGTGCCCGGGAACATCGCCTTGTCGATCGTCTTCGCGTGCTCCTCCTTGCAGAGGATCAGGCCGCCGCGCGGGCCGCGCAGAGTCTTGTGGGTGGTGCTCGTCACCGCGTCCGCGTGCGGGATCGGTGAAGGATGATATCCGGTCGCCACGAGACCCGCGAAGTGCGCCATGTCCACCATGAACTTCGCTCCGATCTCGCGCGCCACTTCCGCGAACGGCTCGAAGTCGATGATTCGCGAGTACGCGCTCGCGCCGGCGATGATCATCCTGGGCTTCTGCTCGCGCGCGATCTTCTGCATTTGCGCGTAGTCGATGCGGCCATCCTCGCCCACGCCGTAGTGGATGGCGTGGTACAGGAGGCCCGA
>JAYWBE010000064.1:0-2412 GCA_043781715.1 Gemmatimonadaceae bacterium | reverse complement strand
CTCGAAAGAGTTTTTAGCCCTACGGTGCGATACGGGAAACGGTTCCACGTGCCCCAAAGGATAACAAAAAGGGAGCGCTCGGACGAGAGCGCTCCCTTTAGATCAGCTTCTGCCTCTCGCGAGCCTTATCGAATGTACTCGAAGGACTCGAAGCCGGCGCCGCTGTCTTCCTGGTAGTTGATCGTGAGGTTGTTGTTGCTATTTGGCGCCAGAGTTCCGGTCACGAACCGCGATGAGTTGTTGTTCTGCGCGGGAGCGCTGAGCGTCAGGGCCGTGCCGTTGAGAGTCCACGTTCCGCGGCTCGTGAACTGTCGGGTAAACGACGCCTGGCCCGTCGGTGTGATAACGTAGTTGTTGGTTTCGATGAACGTTCCGTTGCTGCTCAATTCCAGATCGCCGCCAACCACGTCAAACGTGGCGCCATTCGGGTAAGTGGCATCTCCCGGCGGGATCAGATAGTGGGCCGTAAGGGTCTTGCCCGCGTAGACGGTGAGCTGGTAGGTGCCCGCGGCATTCGCCATCGGATTGAAAATGTTGTTGTCCGTGCACGCGGCGAACAACAATGGAGTCGCCACCGTGAGGCCCAGCAGCAGCGTTGATGTTTTTGTGAGCATATTGCCTCGCGCGTTACTGGTTGAAGGGAAGAGCCGCTCGACGCGCGCGGCCCAACGATACAATTGTATGCAATTTTCGTACATACTATCCACCAACGGCTCAGTTATGTTCCCCGCCCCGCCCCGGGTTAAGGTCTGTTGCATTGCGTCCGACGAAGAAGCGCCCTCGCGGTGCGAATGGGCGCATCGGCCCTGGGCCTCGTGTCTCGAATGCCGAGCGGGCCCGGCCCCATTCACGAGTCCCGCATCCGGGATGTTGCGGATACTGTGCCACCGGGCGTCGCGACCTTCCTACTGACTTGTGAGACGACGGCCGAGCCGATCATAAAGCAACAACGATGTTGCCGCACGCCGACAATTCAGCAAGGCGATAGACCAGGTTGCGCCATTCGGTGTGGATGTGTGCAATGGATTGCGCACGAATGGAAAGCTCGACGAAACGAAGCTCTTCGCCTTCATGGGCGCCGGTCGTGTCTCGATCCTTCGGCCTCCATTGACGCATCCCGCGAAGTAGTCTTTGTGCGCAGCGATACAAGCTCGCCGCGCGCGGCACGCAAGAGCGCTCTGAGCACGAGCCGGATGGGAGCGCCGCCGCTGAACGCACCCGCGATCGCATTGAGAGCGCGCGGTGGGAAGCTCGTGCCTTCCGCAATGGCGTAAATCGGCTCCCACGCTTCAGGATTGAACTTCGCCTTGAATGCATCGAGCCCACCAAAGTTGTAGAACCTCGCTCCGGTTACCCTCACCGAGCGAAGCACGAATCTGAGCCAGAATGGCTGGTGCAATTCCTTGAGTTCGGCGCGCTGGGAGAGCGGCGAGAGCCCGAGCGTGGCATAGGTAGCTCCAGAAGCCGCGATCGAGCTCATCGCGGTATCCAGGAGCAGCTCCGTCGTTCCGTTCGGAGCATTGGATCCCCTCACTATCTGCTCGACGAGCCAACCGTTACGCGCGGGTACGGGCGAGAGCACGGCAAAAGCGACCACTTCGCGTGTGCCCCGTTCAGCGACGAACACGCGCCGATCGCGCAGATGGCTCAGCGTCTCAGGCTCGACCAAGAAGTGGAGCGGTGGCAGGTGGCGCGTCTCGAGCCACTGTGTGAGCACAAGGCGGAGCGCAGTGTGATTCTCCGCTCTCCCGGGCGGCCACTCAGTAACTGTCACACCCTTGTTGCGCGCTCGTTTGAATTGCGCGCGGAGCGAGCCTCGCTTCGCAACGGCTGCGGGCCAGTTGTGTGGGTCCCACACAGGCTGCGCGCCGAGCAACACCCGTGACCACGCCAAGTCGTTGCCATATCTGTCGTCGAGCCGCTCTCCGGCGCCGAAGTAGCAGACGCGCTCACCCCGCTCGTGCGCAGCAGCGACAAATTCCGCCGCGACCGCATCGAGTCGACTCAAAGCGCACACCGGCGCTCCTCCCACTACCACCATGCCGCCGTGTCGCACGAACCCGACGACGCCCTCTTCCGCCCTCGAGAACCACAGCTCGATTCCCAGATTCAAAATCTGGTACGCGGTCGAGTTCCACCCGAATCTCAAAACGAGATCGCGCGCCCTTTCGCGTTGAGAGCTGATTGCAGAATCTGACAACTGAATCATGCGGTAATGAGAATGTAAACTTGGCAAATGCACACTCGCAGACGCTGCGCCAGACTTTTTGGTCTCCCTCAAAATGTCCTTCACCGCGTGCAACAAGTCACTCACCCCGAGCACGCGTTCTCCCACCCATGCACGGGTCGTCGCCACATATGATTGACGTACTTTCAACGAAGTCGCGGACCAATCATTCGTGGCGAACCGTC
>JAYWBE010000063.1:0-2419 GCA_043781715.1 Gemmatimonadaceae bacterium | reverse complement strand
ACGAGGGCGATCTGGAGCGCGCGTTCGCGCAGCAGGCGCCGTATCTCTTCCACGCCGGCAAGTCCACGCGCGTCATCGATCAGGGTATTCGGAGCTTTCAGTGTTCCCGCCGCGCCGACGTCCTCAAGCTGTGGGTCGTGATACAGCGCTTCGGCTCCGCCGGCCTGGGGCGGATATACGACCATCTTTGCAACACCGCGCGGCTCCTCTACGATGCAATCGAGGAGCGCGACGATTTCGAGAATCTCCACGAGCCGGAGTCGAACATTCTCTGCTTCCGCTATCTCGGCGAGGGCAAGAAGCTACGCCGGCTAGAAAGTTCTACCGAGGGCGAGAGGCTACGCCGGCAAGAAAGTTCTACCGAGGGCGGGAGCCAGCGGATCGACAAGCTCAATCGCGAGCTTCGACCCCGCTACAACAGGGAAGGGACTGGCTGGATTACGGCGACGGTGCTCGACGGCCGGCCGGTCCTGCGGGTGACGATGATGAATCCACGCACCGGCGCTGAGCACGTCCGCGCGCTCCTGGACGGGCTCGTCGCAAAAGCGAAAGAGATCGAATCGACCTGAGCCAGGCTCAAGCCACCCGATCTGCGATTCGGCGTCAGCCGAATTCCACGGCGTGCCTCTCTCGCCCTGCCCAGGCAATGATGGCGGCAGCAGAGAAAACCGTCACCGCCACGATGGCCATCGATTGCGCGTAGCTCGTGCGCGCTGCGAAGATCGCTTCCAGATAGGCGACCGAGCTCGCGATCAGCACGCCGCACTGATAGGCGAAGCCGGGCAGGAAGCCGCGCACCGAATCCGGCGACAGCTCCGTTATATGCGCCGGAATGACTCCCCACGCCCCCTGAACCATGAATTGCATGGCGAATGCGCCGATCACGAGACCGGTGAGCGATGGCGAGAACGCCCACAGCGGAATCATGAGGATCGCGAGCACGAGCGCGATCACGATCGAGCGACGCCGGCCGATCCTGTCGGAGAGATAGCCGAAGGTGACGCCGCCGATGATCGCGCCGACCATCGAGAAAGCCGTGAGCGCGGCCCGCTTCTGCGGCGAGAATCCCCAGTCGCGCTGCAGGAAAGTCGGATACATGTCCTGCGTTCCGTGCGAGACGAAGTTCATGCCGGCCATGAGCAGCGTCAGATAGAGAAAGAGCTTCCAGTGAGAGGTTATGCCGCGGCCGAGGCTGCTCCAGTCCTTGTGCTTGGTGCGCTGCCAGACCTCAGACTCCTCGACACGAAAGCGGACGAAGATGGCCAGGAGCGCCGGCAGGCCGCCAATGAAGAACATCGGCCGCCAGCCCCAGCGCGGGAACACGAAGAAATAGCAGATGGCGGCGAGGAGATATCCAGTCGCGTACCCTTCCTGCAGCAGTCCGGAGAGAACGCCACGCCGTCCCTTTGGTGCCTTCTCCATGGCGAGAGATGCTCCGACGCCCCACTCGCCGCCCATTCCGATTCCGAACAAAGCGCGCAGGATGAAGAACGTGGTGTAGTTGGGCGCGAACCCCGTCAGGACCTCGACGATCGAGAAGAACACGAGATCGATCATCAGCGGCAGCTTCCGGCCGTACCGGTCCGCCATCAATCCGAATATGAACGCGCCGATCGGCCTGAACGCGAGCGTCACCGTGATCGTGAGCGCGATCTCCGCATCGGTCTTGTGGAACTCCTTCGCGATCGCGGTGAGCGAGAACACGACGAGGAAGAAGTCGAACGCATCGAGCGTCCAGCCGAGGAAGCTGGCGAGGACGGCGGCGCGGTGGCCGCGCGGAGCGGCGTGCGCGAGTGAAGAAGGGCTTATCGCGTCGGAGCTTGCCATGCGAAAATATGCGCCAATCCGGAGGTGACAGGAATGTCTCGTGATCGCCCGCGGCGCGGAGTATTCTTCCGAATGCGAAAACTTTCCGCACTTCTTGCTGGCGCGCTGCTGCTCGCGTGCGCATCACCTCCGGTCGCGACCCCGCCGGCGCCGGTCGCTCCGCCCATCAATACCGTCGAGACGGAGATCGCGCCCGACGCGGTCGCCGACACCCTTCTCACCGACGTGCGGACGCTGGACCCCAGCATCGTCGTCGATCTTCGCTATGCGACGTCCAACAACTTCACCGGTGCTCCGCTCCCCGGGTATCTCGCCAACCGCGCATTTCTGCGACGAGAGGCCGCGGCCGCACTCTCGCGGGCCGAGCGGGATATCGGGCCGCAGGGACTCGGCATCAAAGTTTTCGACGCGTATCGTCCGGTGCGCGCGACCCTGGCGATGGTCGATTGGACCGAGCGCGTCAACCGGCCAGATCTCCTCAAGGACGGCTACATCGCAAGCCGCTCGCGGCACAACCTCGGCCTCGCCGTCGATCTTACTCTGATCGACCTCGCGACTGGCCGGGAGCTCGAGATGGGCACCCCATTCGATA
>JAYWBE010000062.1:0-2422 GCA_043781715.1 Gemmatimonadaceae bacterium | reverse complement strand
CGATGTGCTTGAATCCCATTCCAACCGACATCCGCTCGTAAGCGCTCGCATCGTAGCCGGTGAGCGACGAATCCTGGGAGAGTCTCGCTTCGCGCGCGCGAAGCAGAAGGTCTCGGGCGCGGGGATCCTTGAACGCGCTTGCCAGGACTGCCGGCGTGACGGGCAAGAGCTTGGCAAGCCGGATTTCTTTTCTGACCGAGTCCCTGGCCCGCCCCCGTGCGCGAAGCGAATCACTCCGTTGCTCTCGCCGGACTGCGATGGAATCGCTTTTCGCGCGAGCTACACCGTCCTGCTTGTCCTTGCCGACCTGAAGCGTGACGTGCGACTGCGCGAAGACGACGGCGGCGAGGAGCGCTAGCATGATTTAATGGTTCGACGGACGAGGAATGGCGAAGGAGACGCCCAGCTGCCAGAGGACGAGATCGGTCTTGCTGCTGCGCGGGTTCAGCGTGATGGTGCCGTCGGGATTGTCGGTGATGTCGCCCTTTCTCAGATAGGTGGCGTGAGCACCGTAGTGATATCGCGCTCCAAGGTTGAGAGCCCCAAGCGACTTCCCGAATGGAATCATCAAACCGCCGCCAAACACCCAGGCATGAGACCAGTCGTCGTAGTTGGTCGTATTGAGCACCGATTCCGAATTGCCCGTTCCCGAGATCGACGACTCCGTCCAGAAATAGGTTGTCGCTATTGCAGCGTTGGCGTACGGGCGGAACCAGCCGTCGGGAATCTGCACCTGCGCGCCGATGGCACCGAACCCGATACGGTTATCCGTTTCCAGATCCAGCGAAAGGCGGCCGGTGTTGGGAAACCCAATCCGCTGTCGCTCGCGTCCGTACTGGACGCCGCCCAAGTCCGCGCGAAGGTTGAAGTAGCCTTTGGGATCGACCCTGAACATTCCTGTCAGATCGAATCCGTAACCATTCGGAACGTTGTTCGCGAACTCGCCCTTCGGCTGCGAGATTGTGAGATCGGCACCGAACGAAAAGCGTGAAGGAATCTGACCGCCGTAGTAGACGATCTGCGCATCGACAACCGACGCCGATGCGAAAATGAAAGCAGTGCTCAGTACCAACACGGCTTTGGACTGCATAGTTTCTCTCCGTCGGGTTTGGAACCAGCGTTGGCAGGGACGGTGCCCAGTCTTTAGCCAACGCTATATCATTTTACGGTATGAGGTTACAACGAGTTTCAGGCCTGCTGAAACAAGTTACTGCCCTCTTCTCGTGACACTCCTTGTCGTCTTATGGTGACACCTTTCAATAATTCCGCGCCGGCGCTCCGGGTTGAGGGGCTCCGGAAAGCCTACGACGACGTCGTCGCCGTCGATGGCCTGAATCTCGAGGTCCACAGCGGGGAGTGCTTCGGCCTGCTCGGCCCCAACGGCGCCGGAAAGACGACCACGATCGAGATCTGCGAGGGTCTTCTCACCGCAGACTCGGGTAGTGTCGAGGTGCTCGGTCGGCACTGGGAATCGGATGCCCGCGATCTCCGCGAGCTGCTCGGGATCCAGCTCCAGGATACGCAGCTGTCCGAGAAGCTCACCGTGGATGAGACGCTCACTCTCTTCCAGAGCTTCTATCGCGATGCGCGTGACGTCGCAGAGGTGATCGATCACGTCGACCTGGGCGAAAAGCGCTACTCGAGAGTCGGCGGATTGTCGGGCGGACAGAAGCAGCGCCTGGCGGTCGCGTGCGCGCTGGTCGGAAATCCCCAGCTCCTCTTTCTCGACGAGCCCACGACTGGTCTCGATCCGGTCTCGCGCCGGCAGCTCTGGGATCTGATCGCAAAATTCCAGGCGGAGGGAAAGACGATCGTACTCACCACACACTACATGGAAGAGGCCGAGCGGCTTTGCGATCGCGTAGCGATCGTGGATCACGGTCATGTGATAGCTCTGGGGACGCCACGCGATCTGATGGAGTCCGTGGATGTCTCGCATCTTCCGCCTCCCGAGCCTCGAACCACATCCGTGACACTCGAGGATGTATTCGTTTCTCTTACGGGCAGGACTCTTCGCGATGAGTGAGCCGCGTTCATTGAACCCCGAAGAGGGTCGGGCCAGAGCGAAGCGGGTGCCTTTTCCGCTCACCGACGAGCAGGCCTCCCGCCCGCGCCGACCGCTCATGCGTCGCGCCTTCATGAATCGCTCGATGGTGCAGCTCACCCTCGTCCGGTTCCGCGAGTTCATTCGCGAGCCCGAGGCAGTTTTCTGGACCTTCATCTTTCCCATCCTTCTCGCGGCAGGGTTAGGAATCGCCTTCAGACAGCGCGGGCCGGACAAGGTGCAAGTGGGCGTCGTTACGGGATTAGCGGGAAGCGCCACTGTGGTCCAATCTCTGGCCAGGGATTCCACTCTCGTGGTTACGACGTACGACGACAGTGCCGCGGCGCGCGCTCTTCGCACGGGAAAAGTCGCGCTGCT
>JAYWBE010000061.1:0-2422 GCA_043781715.1 Gemmatimonadaceae bacterium | reverse complement strand
TGAGCACGGGCGACCGGTCACGAGGCGGGGTTTGCATCAGTGTCATGTCGCGCAGACCGGCCAGCGAGAGGTGGAGCGTCCGTGGGATCGGCGTTGCGGTCAGCGTTAGCACATCGGTGTCGAGTCGAAGCTTCTTGAGGCGTTCCTTGTGTTTGACACCAAAGCGGTGCTCCTCGTCAACGACGATCAGTCCGAGCTCGGAGAACGCGACGTCCGCGCTCAGAAGGCGATGGGTGCCGATGACGACGTCGACCTTCCCCGCTTTGAGACCAGCGAGCACGACGGCCTGCTCTTTCGGCGTCTGAAAGCGACTCAGCGTCTCCACCCTCACCGGGAAATCGGCCAGCCGCTCGCCGAACGTTCGCGCGTGCTGGTCCGCCAGGATCGTCGTCGGCACCAGCACGACCACCTGCCGGCCGGACTGCACTGCCTTGAACGCGGCGCGCACCGCGATCTCCGTCTTTCCGTAGCCTACGTCTCCGACCAGCAGGCGATCCATTGGCCGCGGACGCTCCATGTCGCCTTTCACGTCGGTGGTGGCGGTGCGCTGGTCGGGGGTGTCCTCGAATAGAAACGACGATTCGAGCTGGCGCTGCCACACGGTATCCGGCAGGTGTGGGGGTCTCGTCGCGACCTTGCGACGGGCGTACAGGTCGAGGAGCTCGACCGTCATTTCCTGAATCGCGGCGCGCGTCTTGTCCCGCTGCGACGCCCAGCGCTTGCCGCCGAGCGCGTGCAGCCGCGGTGGCGGGGCGTCTGAGGCGATGTCGGCGGCGGATCGGTATCGCTCGATCTGATCGATGCGATAGAGGGGAACGTTGAGCCTGTCGCCTCCCTCGTACTCGATCACCGCGACTTCGACCGTGCTTTCGCGCACGAAGATCTTCTCCATGCCTCGGTAGATCCCTACTCCGTGCTCGAGGTGCACGACGTAATCGCCCGATTTGAGCGCCGTGAGACTCTCGAGAGCGGCGCCCGTCGCGTAGCGCCGCGCTCGGCGAAAGCGTCGCTCGCGGCGGAAGATTTCGTGGTCGGTGAGTATCCGGTAGCCCGCGAAAGACACACCCCGCGGCGGAACAACGAAGCCGCCGTCGAGAACTCCGATGGCGAGGGTCGCCGGCGAGACGCTATCGTCGTTCAGGAGCTCGTCCAGCCGCTCGGCCTGACCGGCGTTGTCGCAGAGGATCGTCGTCGGGATTCCGTCGGCGACGATCTGCTTCAGCCGCCTGATGTCGCGCTGAATCTCTTCGGGTTCTCTGAACGGGAAGACTATTTGCGCATCGTCACCGGAGAGATCGATCGTTCCGTATTCGCTGAGCGCGCGAAGTGTGGTTTCCGGAGACTCGAACAGCTCGTCGCGGCTGGGAGTGTCTTCTCCTCGACGCCGGGCCAGGTCGATGTGGTGCTGCGCTTCCGCCCAGGTTCGCTCCAGCTCGGGCTTCGCGTGCATGCCGCGCGGCAGCACGAACAGCGTGTCCGGCGGAAAGAGTGCACGAATGGAAGAGCGCTCCGGCTCGCCATCCCCCGTGCTGATCTGGCCGTCCACAGGGAGTACAAGCGCGATCGGGGCGTCGCGGGTCGATCTCTGGGTGAGGAGGTCGAAGTGGCGCAGCTCCGCGATGTCGTCGCCCCAGAATTCGAGGCGCACCGGCTCCGCCATGCCGAAGCTGTAGATGTCGAAGATCCCGCCGCGCACGCTGAACTGGGCGACGTCCTCCACCATGGGAACGCGCTCGAAGCCAATGCCTTCGAGATGCGCGGCCAGCTCCTCGGGCCGTCGAGTGTCTCCCTTTCGCAGCTCGAGTCGCGCGGAAGCCAGCGCGCGCGGAAGCTGGGTCCGCTCGAGCAGGGCTCGACTGGTCGTTACGACTATTCGAAGGTCGCCGCGGCCGATTCTCTCGAGCGTCTCGACCCGTTCGCCGGCGACTTCCGCGTGGGCCTCCGCTTCCCCGAAGCTCTCGCGCGGAGGGTAGAATGCGACGCCCTCCGGCTCCACCAGCGTCATCAGGTCGGCGAGCCAGCGCTCGGCGCCGGCGACGTCGTCGTTCAACACCACGAAGAGGCGGTGCGTAAGATTCTTAGAGAGAGAAGCGAGCACCACGGCGTCGCTCGATCCGTGAAGGCCGCCCAGCGCGCGGCGTGCGGCGGGCCCGGGCAGATCGCTCAGCAGCTCCTGGAATTCACCCAGAGACTCCAGGATCGAGAGCAGTTGTGGGAGCGGCATGGCGCAAAGTAAGTGCGCCCCGCAGCTACAGATAGCCGCCCGGCGCAAGGCAAGTCCGCCCCGGAGCTACAGATAGCCACCTGGTCCGCCCGCATCCCGGCTCAGTTCGGCATTGACTTTGCGAATTTGCATGGCGAAATTGTATACAAACAAAGGGAGGTCGACATGCGGACGACGAAATTGGCGGCGGCAGTGGGT
>JAYWBE010000060.1:0-2426 GCA_043781715.1 Gemmatimonadaceae bacterium | reverse complement strand
TGTCGAGATGATAGTCGAGCGGATAGAAGTCGAGCGTGAGCTTCCCCTTCTCTCCCTGGTAGATGTCGCCGAAGTGCGCGTAGTGCCCCGCGTTGACGGTGACGTCGTAATTGTTGATCGGATTCCTGACGAACCACTCGTACGTCGTAGTGCCGTCGGCGTTCCGTGTCGTGCCGCGCAACCGGCCGTTCGAGACATCGAACAGTGAGTCGGGAACCGTGATCGCGACTCGCTGGCTATCGGGCTCGTCGGAGTAGATGTCCTTGTTCGGCCACCACACGCTCGCGCCCAGCCCTTCGTTGGCGGTCGCCACCCAATTGCGCGCGAGGCTGTCGAGCGCCCACACAAAGCCGCCGTCCCAGGGCGCATGGGTCGCAACGGTCGGCTTGCCATGGTAGTAGACGGAGATCGTCTTCTTCGCTCCGCGCCTCTGCGGCGCGATCAGCGTGACGAAGAAAGCGTTGCCATCGCGCCGAGCGCTCAGCTCCAATCCCTCCTGCACGATGCTGTCGACGACGAGCGGCATCTGCAGGTCGATCTGCATCTCGCGGCCTGGGGCTGGCTTGAGCACGCGATAAGTAATCGCGTTGTAGCCGGTGATGCTGCTGTCGCCTGGATTCACCTTGACGTGCAAGTCGTAGAATGCGACGTCCCACCACGCGCGCTGCGGCGTGTTGGATCCGCGGATCGTATCGGCGTGGGTGAACACCGGTGCCGCGGGCACGGCCTGCGCTCCGAGGGCGAGCGGAGCGCAGAGGATCGCGGCGGCGGCAATGAGAGAAGCTGAAACCCCGCGCTCAGCGAATTGTATCACGGAACACGCGGTCTCGCGGCCGGCTTGATCTCGTACTCCTTCGGCGGCTCCGCGCCCAGCAGATTCCTGACGAAATAATCCCACCGGCGGCGGACCATGTAAGGCTCGTTGCCGAACCCGTGGGCGCGATTGGGAAGCAGAATGAGATCGAAATCCTTGTTCGCTTTGATCAGCTCGTTGACGACGAGAAGCGTGTTGTACGGCGGAACGTTGTCGTCCATGGTGCCGTGCGCGAGGAGCAGCTTCCCTTTCAGATTCTTCGCGAGGAGCTGATTCGCCTCCGGCGCGTAGTTGTCGCTGCCATCCGGGGTGCGCACGAGCAAGCCCTGGTATCTCTCGCCCCAGTCGTCTTCGTACTCGCGCTGATCGTGATTGCCCGCTTCCGAGATCCCGACCTTGAAGAAGTCCGGGTAGCGGAGCATCGCGTCGGCGGCGGCGAATCCACCGCCCGAATGGCCATAGATTCCGGCGCGGTTGATATCGATCCACCGATACCGCCGAGCGAGCTCGTTCATGCCAGCGACCTGATCGGGTAGCGTGTTGTCACCCATCCTGCCGTAGTACGCGTCGTGAAATGACTTGGATCTCCACGGCGTCCCCATTCCGTCGATCTCGACGACCACGAACCCCAGCTCGGCGAGAGCCTGCGCATCGCCGCGCGCCGGGGAAAAGCTTCGACTTCCGACGCTGCCCGTCTGAGGACCGGGATAGATATGGTTGATGATCGGGAATATCGCGTCGCTGGAATCCAGGCTGGTCGGACAGTACATCAGACCGTATAAGTCCGTCTTCCCGTCTCGTGCCTTGACCGTGATCCGCATTGGCGGCTTCCATCCCGTCGCGAGCAGGCGGGAGATGTCCGCCTTCTCCAGAGCCAGAACCATCGTTCCGTTCAAGTCGCGCAGAACCGAAGTCTGCGGCACATCGGGACGCGAGTAGGTGTCGACGAAATACCGGCCCGATGGTGAAAGCGTGACGTCGTGATCCGCGTCCTCCGGTGTCAGAAGGGTCAGTCCCCTTCCGTCCATTCCAATTTTGTAAAAGTGTCTGAAGTACGGATCGCGTCCGCGCTCCTTGGCATTGCCGACGAACCAGAGCGTTCTGCTCTTCTCATCGACGCGACGCAGCTGCGCGACGTTTCCTTCTCCGCTCGTGATCCTGCTCTTCAACTGTCCGGTCGTGAGATCGTAGAGGTAGAGCTGGCCCCAGTCGTCGCGCTCCGAGAACCACATCACTTCGTTGGACGCCGGAAGAGCGCGCCAGTTGACCATTCCGTTTCCGGACTCGTACTGCGTCGCGACGTCTTCCCGGAAGACATCGCGAACAGTTCCGTTCGCCACATCGGCAACGCGGAATACCTCGTGCTTGTGATCGCGCGATGTCGAGACGAACGCGATGTGTGAGCCGTCGGGATACCACTGCACATCAGCCCACTCGGTGCCTCGACAGATGACGTGATCGCAGAGCGTAGAACGGTGAGGATCAGGCGGCATTTGGAACCGGACGACGCGCGGTGTATCGACATCGATCACAACGCGCTGGATCATCGCGATCAGGCTGTCGCCAGGCAGTGGATACTTCCACGCCTGAAGTTCCGGATGGCCGACCTTCG
>JAYWBE010000059.1:0-7520 GCA_043781715.1 Gemmatimonadaceae bacterium | reverse complement strand
TTTCGCAATTCGCGACTCTATGTAGGCAGGCCGTACCTGGAGAGCTTCCGGTATAACGTCGAAGGATCGATCCCGAGGACTTCGGCGGTGCGCGGTTTGTTCCCGCCTTCGTTCTCCAGAACCCACAGGATGTAGGCTCGCTCGATGGTGTCCAGAGTGGGGTTTGCCTGCACGGCGTCGCTGATCAGTGGGTCCGACTTGGGCTCGACGACGCGCTCCGGAAGCGCCGAAAGCGGAATAGTGTCACCTTTGGCCAGAATCGCTGCTCGCTCAAGTGCGTTCTCGAGCTCGCGCACGTTCCCAGGCCACGAGTAGCGCTGCATTGCCTCCAGGGCGTCTGGCGCCAAGACCCTTGGCGCTTCGCCGCGGACTTCACCGGCGCGCTTGAGAAACGCGTCCGACAGCAACGGGATGTCGTCCGGGCGAGTCCTCAGCGGCGGGAGCACGATGGAAATGACGTTCAGCCGGTAGTAAAGATCGCTTCGGAAATTCCCCCGCTTGATTTCGTCCTCGAGGTCGCGATTCGTGGCCGCGATCACTCTTGCGGTCACCGGCTTCGCCTCGGTCGCTCCGACGGGAATCACTTCGCGCTGCTGCAGCACACGCAGGAGCTTTACTTGTGTGGCCGGCGTGGTCTCTCCGATCTCGTCGAGCAGGAAGGTTCCTTCTCCGGCCGCGAAGAACAATCCTTCCTTGTCGCGCGACGCTCCGGTGAACGATCCCTTGACGTGCCCGAACAGCTCGCTCTCCAGCAGACTCTCCGGCAGCGCGCCGCAGTTGATGGAGAGAAATGGCTTGGTCGCCCGCGCCGAGAGGTCGTGGATGTAACGCGCGACGACTTCCTTTCCGGTTCCGGATTCTCCCTGCAGAAGAACCGTCGAGTCAGTGCCGGCGACCGATTCCGCGACGTGCAACGCATCGAGCCAGGCCTTGCTCGCGCCAATCGGGGCCCCCGACTTGTCGCGACGCTTCATCTCCGCCTTGAGCGTTTTGTTCTCGCGCCGCAGGTTGCGATGCTCGGCGGCACGGCGAACGATCGTCACCAGCTCTTCATTCTTGAAGGGCTTCTGGATGTAATAGAAGGCGCCGTTGTTCACCGCCCCAATCGCCGACTGCAGGCTCGCCTGCGCCGTCATCAGAATCACGACAGCTTCGGGGTCGTGCGCCCGAACCGAGGCCAGAATATCGAGCCCTGTCACGTCGGGCATTCTGACATCGGTGATTATGAGCTCGGGCTTCAGCGCGGCGATCTGCTCGAGACCTTTCTTGCCCCCGAGCGCGGTGTAGGGTATGAACCCCTCGTTCTTGAGCAGAATGCGGATTGTGTCGAGGATGCCCATCTCGTCATCGATGACGAGGACTGTCGGAGCCGAGGTAGCTGCCGCCGTCATCGTTCGCTCTTGGCGGAGGCGCGTGGGGTCTTTCTGGCCCCTTCGCTTCCAAGCCTGGGCAGAATCACAGTGAACCTCGTGCCCGCGCCCTTGCCATCTCGACCGACGAGTATGAAGCCGTGATGCGCCTCCACGGCGCGGTGTACGATCGAGAGCCCGAGTCCGGTCCCACCCGTTTTCGTGGTTACGAACGGCTCGAATAGCCGATCCTTGATCGAGTCGGCTATTCCCTTTCCCTGGTCGGTCACCTGTACCATCATCGCCCCGCGCGTGAAGCGCTCGGCCTGCGCCGGGAGCTGGTGGTAGGCGAGCTCCGCTGCTTCGAGCCGTACTTCGCCGCCTGGCGGAGACGCCTGAACTGCGTTGAGGAGGAGATTGAAGATCGCACGATGGAGCAGATCATCATCGCCAACGACGACCAGCGGAGTCGAAGGAAACAGCTCGCGAATGGTCACGTTTTCGGGTTTGTCGGGGTGTGCGCTGACGAGCGCGGCAGCGTGGTGCGCGATGTCCACGAGGTCGACCCTGCGCACGCTGGTAACTCCAGTTCGCGCAAAATCGAGGAACTCTGACAGCAGTCGCGACAATCTGTCGGACTCCCGCTGGACGAGCGTCGTTAGCGTTCGCGTATCGTCGTCGGCACCCGGCACTTTTGCGAGCAGCTCCGCGGCGCTTCTGATCGACGCCAGCGGATTCTTTATCTCGTGCGCGAGCGACGCGCTCAGCTCCGCGACTGCCTCGAGCCGTTCCGCTCGCGTGTGCAGTCTCTCGATGTCCGCTTCGCGGAGCCGGAATGCCGCCAGCTCGGCCGCCATTTCTTCCCGTCCCGCGTGCGCTTGGCGCAGCCTAGCACCGATATAGCCGCAGCCGAGGGCGACCGCTCCGAATATTCCGAGCTGTATCAGTACCGGCAGATCGAACGCTGTCGCCTGATCGAGGATCGTCACCGCGAAGTACAACACATCCCCGAGCCCGGCGACCAGCAGCACGCCGGCGGGCGGCAGCACCAGGGCGCTAACGGCGATGACCAGAATGTATAGTGGCGCGAGCTGAGACGGCGTGCCGGTCTGCGTGAGATGCACGACGGTGGTCACGAGGAGCAGATCGAACATCACCTGCACGTAGAAAAAGGTGTCCGCGAGGACACCCTGCCTGCGGACGCTGTAGAACATCGAAGCGCCAGTGAACAGCAGGGCCGAGACGAAGGCGAGTGTCGCCACTAGTGTTGCGCTACTGTCGGCACGCCGCCAGACGGCAATAGCGGCAACGAAGATTGCCGTCGCCAGCGACAAGCGGCCGAGGTAAAGGACTCGAAGGACCCCCTCACGCCCGTCGCCGATCGGGCCGGAGAGGGCCAAGCGGGGCCGCGGAACCGCAGGTGTTATGGGGACGGCCGGTAGCAAGGGTTCCTTATGCGGGGGGTTGGCACTGCCGTCAATTAGACGCTTATGCAGGCACCTAAGTCTCTACTACTATATAGAATAGAATAGATTACAGGCATATGGTCCTTGGACTTGTTGCTGCGGAGGCCGCCAACCCTCCGTCGATGGCGGTGGCGGCGAGCAGCATGATTGCCGTACTTGGACTGGTCGCCCTGAACGCGTTTTTCGTCGCTGCGGAGTTCTCCCTCGTCGCCGCCCGGCGCAGCAAGCTCGATGAGATGATCGCCCAGGGCGATCGCGGCGCGCGAACGGTTCAAACGGCACTCCAGCATCTCGACCGGTACATCGCCGCCACCCAGCTCGGCATAACCATCGCTTCCCTTGCTCTGGGATGGATTGGCGAGCCAGTGCTGGCCCAGATGTTCGACCGGCTCTTTCGGACGATTGGCCTCGACCCCTCGCCGACGGCAATGCACGTCGCTGCGGTCCCGGTGGCGTTCTTCATCCTGACGTTCTTCCATATCGTGCTCGGGGAGCTCGCGCCCAAATCCATCGCGCTGACGAGTCCGGAAAAGACCGCGCGCGCTGTCGTCCGCCCCCTTCTGGTCTTCTCGCGTGTTATGTCTCCATTTATCTGGATCTTCAATGGCGCGGCGAATTCCCTGCTCCGGATATTCGGCGTCGAGCCCGTAAATGATCCGGAGGGACACAGCCCCGATGAGATTCGGTTTCTGGTGATGCAGGCGCACGCCCGCGGAACGCTCGATGAGTCCGACCGTGCGATGCTCGCCGGAGTTCTCGACTTCCACGAGAAGAAGGCGCGCGATGTCATGCGCCCGCGAACGGAGGTAGTGGCCCTGGACATCGAAGCGACGGAGGAAGAAGTCTGGGAAATCCTGCGCCGCGAACGGTACTCCCGCTATCCGGTCTACCGCGAATCGCTCGACGACGTGACTGGCGTATTCCTGGCCAAGGATCTGTGGCTGCACTCGGGCGACGCCCCGTTCAACCTCGCCGATTTCGTGCGCGAGCCGATATACGTGCCCGACAGCCGCCCGGCGGAGCGAGTGCTCGACGACCTGAGAAAGACCCGGGCCCACATGGCCGTCGTGCTCGATGAGTACGGCGGCACCGCAGGCATCGTCACGATGGAGGATCTGGTCGAGGAAGTCGTTGGAGACATCGCCGACGAATACGACTTCGCATCACGCGAATCCATCGTGACGGATGGAGTGCTGGAGCTAGCCGGATCTCTGTCGCTGATCGATGTTCGTTCCGACTACCGCATCCAGATCCCCGACGGAGATTGGACGACGCTTGGCGGATATGCCTTCGCGAAGCTGGGACGCCTCCCCCGCATGGGTGATCGGATCCCGATCCCGGGAGGAGAAATGGAGGTTGTGGCGATGGATGGGCGCCGCATCGCCGCTCTCAGAATACACCGCGCCGGCATCAGACAGCCGGCGGTCGCTCAGCCCGCCTAGAGCTTTCGGCGGAACACTCCGCACGCGCCGAACGCAATCGCGTCCCTCGACCTGGCGTTGCGTGCTGTGCTGCACGGCAGGAGTGAGTTTCTCGCCACCCAATTCGCCCGACGCCGCGAACCGACGTCGGACACGAACCGGTCGACGATGGTGTCCCGCGACGGATCGAATGCAGAGAGGGCAGCCGCCGTCTTGATCGCGAGCTCACTCTCGCTGGCGCGCATGTAGAGCAGCGGGAGATGCGCGGCGACCGCGATGTCAGTGGTTGGGACGGGCCTGTCGATCGCCTCGGAGCGGTCCCACACGGCTTCCGTGTATTTTGCTTCGAGATAGTCAGAGTAGAGTTTCGCGGCGACGGTGTTTCTGCCCGAAAACTCGAGACGTTTCCCCATCGACAGATACGTCTCCGGCGCGCCGACGTATCCAAGCCTGAGGGAACTCTGGAGCATTGCGAGGGCGGAGTCGCCCTGCCCTGCCCCGTTGTAAGCCCCCGCCATTCGATAGCGAGGCTCGCCAAGCAGCGGATCGCTTTTCACGGCGTCGCTCAACACCACGAGCGCACGCTCATAGTCCCGATTGCCGGTGTACACGCTGGCGAGCGCGAGGCGCTGCTCGATTCGATGCGGACTGAGCTCGATCGCCTTGTGAAACGCGTCGATCGCCTGCTGTTCGTACGTTTGCGACCCGTAGAACTGCGCGGCCTCCACCAGCAAGCCACCTTCGTGCGTGTAGAGTCTGTCGTTCAATGTGTCGCGGTGGATCTCGCGCGCGAACGCGGTGAAAGATTCCGCGAATGCGCGGTCGAGCATTCGTCGCTGGTCCGGGTTGGCGCGTATCTCCTGCAACCGAGGGCGAAGCGAGCCGATGAACTGGGCCATCAACATCGGGGTATGCGCGGTCTGCCGGGCCGCGGAATGGGAGAGAACCTCCAGCTCCGAGAATTTCTGGGCGACGGACCAACTCGGCGAATCAATCCTTGCGAGAGCCCAATTCGCGCGCAGCGGCGTATAGCCTTCGCCATAGAGCGCCGCGGCGAGAACGACAATTGACGCGAGAGCCAGCGCCGGCCGAGGCGTCGCTCTCTCGGGGTCGTAACCGCTTGCCTCCAGTACCACCGAGCCCACGGTGCCTCGCGACGCGATCAACGCGGCGATCAGAATCCAGAGCATCGTCGAGTTGAGATCGACGAACCAGAAGAACAGGTACGCCGCATAGGCGACCTGGAGTCCCGCAAGGACCGCGACCGCGGCCGCCGAGAGTCTGCCGGCCCGGTACGCCCTTACGAGCGTCAACCCTATCGCGAACCAAATGCCGAGAAATGCAACCGCGCCGATCAGTCCCGTAGTGGCGAGAGTCTCCAGAAACTGGTTGTGCGTACGATCATATATGTCGGTGTCGAGCCTGTAGATCCCAGGATCAAAGTGCGCGCTCCAGACGAGATTGTGGTTCTCCAATCCATAGCCGAGAAGCGGACGATCCTTGAATCCGTCGATGGCGGCGCGCCATTGCATCGTGCGCGACTCGTCCGAGCCCGCGGGATTGGTCAAGGCCAGACGCTTCAGCACCGTCGGAACGTGCCGCGTCACCGGGCTCGTTGGAAATGCTCTGACGCCGGCGGAGATTCCGGCGACGACGACAGTGAATGTCCCCGCAATGGCGAGAGCGATCCACTTCTTCCTCGACGCCTTTCCAAGCGCCGCGAAGATGAGCCCGCCCACGATCGTCCCCAACACCAGGCCGACTACAGTGCTCCTGTTCTCGGCAAAAAACAGAGCGAGCAGATTCAATCCGCCGGCAGCGAGATAGAGCAGGCGGAATCTGACACTCGTCGCAGCAAGATATCCCGCCAGCGCGACGTTCATCAGCAGATACGCCGCGAGTAGTCCTGAATTGCCAAGCGTCGAAGAACTGGCCGCAACAACCGTATCGGCGAGATGGGTCACGGACGCGATGGCGGAGTGCTGCCCGATCGCGCTCAAGGTGACAAAAAGGCTCACCGCGAGCGCGGCGTTAAGGACCCGGCTCCAGTCTCCGTCGCGAAGAGTTCTCAGCAGCACAAAAAAGAGCACGAGATGGAGCCAGGCCCAAACGCCGCCCATCCGCTCGAAATCCCCGAAGAAGCTGTGGGTGGCCGCCGGCGAGAAGAGCGCGGAGAGAGATGCGGCAGCGAGAAACGCCACCAGGGACCATAAAATGGGCTCGCCGCGAAAGTCGAGCGTCTTTCGCCCGAAGCAGAGCGCCAGGATGAGGGCGGCAACTCCGATTTCGACGACGACGCGGAAGAAGATGTTCCGCGGCACAACGTACGGAAAGAAGAAATCCGTCGCGACGATCAGCGGAACCGCGAGCGATGCGAGCAGCAACGCAATGACAGCGGTGCGCCACGTGAGTTCAGGTAACCGCGCTGTGGGAATTCGCACCGGTCAGCTCGTCGTCGCTTCGGTCAGCCGCTTCAGCACTTCGGGGATAATTTCGTGCCCACCATCGAATCTTATGGTCGTGTGGGGGACGCCCAGCTCCCGCAGCCTCGCTTCCTGAGCGGCAATCAGCTCCGGGCTGGCGAAGTCATCGGTCGTGCCGAGCGCGATCGTCAGCGGTGACCGTCGCGTCAGACGGGCAGCGCCCTCCGCATCGAGCTCAGGGGGCAAGACACCCGCGTACAATACGACGCGGTCCGGATCGACATTCCCACGAGCCGCCCAACGCGCAACGGTCGCTACACCCTGCGAAAAACCGAGCACCCACAGCTGCACCTTCGCGCGATCGACGACGGCAAAGATTTCGTCATGGAGCACATCGAGATAGTTCACATAGTCCTGTATCTCTGACTCGCGATCCTCGGAGGTCATCCAACTGGCGCCGACTGGTGTGTTGGGCGGATGCGGTCCAGCGACCGGAGGCGAGAGGTAGTAGCGCGAGAGCGCTTCCGGAGCGATGAAAAGGCGGTCGGGCCGCTCGAGCGGCAAAAAGCGGGAGAGGAAGCGTCTGGCCAGCTGACCGTGACCATGGCAGACTATCCACACTTCGCTCAGATCTCCCTCGAGGGACCCCATTATGGCATACCGCGCGGACCTCGGCACTTGGAGGTGGCGCTGCTCGAAGGGGCGATGCTTTTTTTTCGGCGCGGCAGGAATCTGCAATGAGACGCTCGACTGGTGCAACGAATTACCCTGGTGGGCTGGAACGTGTCTTGCCCCTCATGAATGTACCATTCCCGCTAAGAAATGATTCGGTGCGTCGCTCTCACAGCGCTTCTTTTTCTT
>JAYWBE010000058.1:0-7543 GCA_043781715.1 Gemmatimonadaceae bacterium | reverse complement strand
TGCCGGGTACCCTCTCACTATGAGAAAGCTCACCTACCTCGCGGCGATCGCGTTCGCCGCGGTTCCACTCGCTGCACGCGCCCAAAACGCCGACGCGGTCATCGATCGCGCGGTCGCGGCCTACGCTCGCCTCAACAGCATGCGCGCCGAGTTTCGGCAGACGCTCACCAACCCGCTCACCGGCAGCTCGCAGACCACGAGCGGGGTCATTCTTCGGAAGAAGCCGAATCTTCTCAGCATCAACTTCGAGAGCGGCGACCGTGTGGCGGCCGATGGTTCCACGCTCTGGGTCTACCTCCCAAGCAGCGTGCCCGGCCAGGTTATGCGGATGCCCTACACCGGGGGCAACGCAAGCTCGGTTGATCCGGCCGAGCAGTTTCTGAATTCACCTCGCACACGGTTTACCGTGACATCCTCCGGCACCGCGACGATCGGGGGCAGAGCGACGCACGCTGTCACCCTCGTCCCCAAGCGCGCCAACGCTGCGTTCACTAACGCGAAAGTCTGGATCGACGACAACGACTCTAGCATCAGGCAGTTCGACGTCGAGACCGCCAGCGGATTGCAGCGGCACGTTGTTATCACAAGCTTCGCGGCTAATCCGGAGCTGAGTAGGTCGAGTTTTATATTCGCGGTGCCCAAAGGCGCCAAGGTGGTCGACCAAACATCAGGGGCCGTATTTTAGGACGGGACTCCGCGCTGCGAAGGCATCTACAAAACCGAAGCCCAGAACCTTACTTCCGCGACCGTAAGAGCCCGCTTACAGCGAGAAGTTTTTTTGCATCGACGCCCCGCCTCCGCGCAATCTCGACCGCCGCAGCCGACAGCGCCCGGTAAACTTCCGACGCCGCCCCGTGGCCCTGAAGCGCGCGCAGGTGCTTCCCCACCGTCTCCGCGTCCCCGCGCACGATCGGGCCCGTCAGCGCATCGTCCGGCAGTGCCTGTTTCATGTTCGCAAGCGCTCCGCTCATCAGGCTCTCGACCGCCTGGTACGCGCTCGCGTCCGGAATGCCGATGTCGTGAAGAAGGTGTCCGGCCACCGATGCGAGCACCACCGGAAAGTTCGAGGAGATGACCGCCGCCGTATGGTAGGCGGGCTTCTTTCCGGGCGGAATCTCTAGCACGCGCGCACCAATATGACCGGCTAGGCGGCGCGACACGTTCTTCGCGGCGTTCTCACCATCGATTCCGATCCATCCCTTTCGCAGCAGCTCCGCTGAGACTTCCGGATCGCTGAACGGAACGAGCGGATGAAACGTCCCGCCGGGAAAACCGGCTTGCGTCAGCGCGTTCAGTCCCGCCGGCTCCGCGATCGCCGAAGTGTGCAGGATCACGCTGTCGCGCGCGATGCGCCCGTCGTTCGCCGCGACAATGACTTCCTCGATTGTCTCGTCGAGCTGCGGGTCGCGCACACACACAATCACGACATTCGCGCGCGCCGCATCGGCCGGAATGTTTCCGGTCGATGTCGCCACGCCCGACAGCCGCTTGCCGTGCATCCCCACGACGTCGACTCCCGACGCTCGAAAGGCGCGGAAAAGTCCGCGCCCCACGTGGCCAGGTCCGATGATGAAGACCCGTTCGGTCACTGTCCTCCTCCCGCTGCGCCCAAGCTGTCGACGGCGGGAGCCTCTGCCGTCGCCTTTCGCAGGAGATCGCGCTCGGACTTGGCGCCACGTGCGAGCTCCAGCGCTTTCTGAAGCGGCTTGTCTACCGAAGCACGGCGCCGGAACTCGGCGTCGCTCCCGAAAACGTAGCGAGCGATATCAAAACCGATGATGCGCGAAACGAGCGGCTCCGCCTCGTCGTAGACGCTGTGCGGAATGTCGATCCCGCGCGCCTTCATCCTGTTCCAGACCTCCTCGCGCATTGCAGGCGTCACGGCGAAATTGGGCGTTGTGATTCCGCGCGTGCCCTCCAGAAGCAGCGCATAGTCCGTGACAGCATCCCTGAAATGGCCGGCCTTTGCGCCGAGTGCGCGAATGAAGATTCCTTCCGCGACAGGCGTTGTGCTATCGCCGGCGATGACGTCGGGCGTAATCCCTCCGCCGCCGTAGACAGTGCGGCCGCCGTCGGTGCGGAATTTTTCGCGGTTGGCGGCGAGCTGATCATCCGGCTCGTCGTCATTGGGAAGGCGGCGCGTGATGGAACGGCCAGCGGGCGTGAACCAGCGCGCCGTCGTGATCTTGAGCCCGCCCTCGGGTCCGAACGAGATCACGCTCTGCGCGCTTCCCTTGCCGTAAGTGGGCGTCCCGATGATCACCGCGCGATCGTGGTCCTGCAGCGCGCCAGCGACGATCTCGGCCGCGCTCGCACTCCGCCCATCGACGAGCACAAGAAGCGGAAGCTGCGGCCAACGCTGCTGGGCGGTGTCCGCATACTCGCGGTTCGCTTCCGGCACGCGCCCCCGCATGCTCACGATCTTCTGCCCCGGATCGAGGAAGAGATCCGACACCTTCACGCCCTGAGTCAGCAATCCCCCCGGATTCATCCGCATGTCGAGCACGAGCGTCTTCATTCCGCGCGCGAGGAGACTCGTTATCGCGCCGTTCAGCTCCTTGGCGGTGGAATCGCTGAACGCCTTGAGATCGATGTATCCGACGCCGTCATTCAGCAGCGACGTCCTGCGCACAGCGCTCTGGTGAATCGTCGTGCGTTGCAGCGTCAGCTCGAGCGGTGCGGAGATCCCTGGCCGCTCGAGCTTGAGCGTGACGAAAGTGCCCGGCTTCCCGCGCAGCAACTTCGCGGCCTCCTCGTTCGTCCAGCCCTTCGTTTGCTTCCCGGCGATCTCGATGATTCGATCTCCCGGCTGGATTCCCCCACGCTCCGCTGGTCCTCCCGCTATCGGAGTTACGACAATCAGCCAGCCGTCACGCAGGTCCACCTCCAGCCCCAACCCCGCGTAGTTCCCTGACGTGGTCTCGTTGAGCCGCGCAAACCGGCCGGGTGGAAGGAATGTCGAGTACGGATCCTTCAGCTCGTACATCATCCCATCTACCGACTTGCGGTACAACGCGGAGTCTCCAACCGCGTCGACGTAGTCGTTCTGCACGCGCTGGAACACGCTCTCGAAAAGCCGCGCCCCTTCGAAGGCGGTAAATGTTCCCGTGCGCGCGCCACGCTGCAGCAGCCATCCCCCGGTCACGAGAGAGCCGAGCAGTGTGCCCGCGACGATCACCGTACGCGCGCCGGCGGAGGAGCTATCGAGCTTCAGTTTCGCAAGATTCAGTTTCGCAAGATTCATTCAGTTCCTTTAACTCTTGATGCTGCCAAAAGGTTGCGGGAACGCGGCGGCGAGCGCGGAGACGACACGCTTTTGTACCGTTATCTCGTCACCAGTGCCATCTATCAACTTGATTGGTCCGCACTCGGGATGGGAGTCCTGCCACGTCTTATCCGCGAACTGGCGGAAGGCGCTCGTGACCCGCAGGTGAAAATCGTCGCCGGATCTCTCCATCCTGTCGCGGGCGCCACGCGCATCGGCGCGGCCGAGGCCCTCGGCGGCCGGCACGTCGAGGAGGAGGGTGAAATCGGGAACGAGGCCGGCTGTCGCAAGGCGGTTGGCGGCACGGACATCGGGCTCGGGCAGTCCACGACCGAATATCTGGTACGCGTAGGTCGACAGAAAAAACCGGTCGAGGAGAACCACCTTGCCCGCGGCGAGCGACGGCAGGATCTCGTGGGCGATCAGCTCCGCGCGCGAAGCCATGAACAGAAGCGCCTCCGCGGCGTCGGTGATCTCGTGCTCGCGATGAAGCAGGATCTCCCTGATGGCGTCGCCGACGGGAGTGCCGCCCGGCTCGCGCAGCGACATGCAGGTGATGCGCGCAGCTGTCAGACGCTCGGCCAGCAGACGGACTTGCGTACTCTTGCCCGCGCCCTCGGCTCCTTCGAAGACAATGAGCTTTCCGCGCGCCATACTCAGCCGAGCGTGATGATCGGGCTCGCCGCGCCCTTTTTCATTCCGTCCATGATCCACTGATTCACGCGGAGCATCAGCTTGTCGAAGTTCTCCTGCGCCACGACGGCGCGCTGGTAGGCCGGCTGCGACTGGATCTTCTCGAGCATGCTGTCGAGCTGCTGCTCCATCTCCGGCGTGGGATTCTCACCGCGCTGGATCAGCTGTTGGGCTTCAGCACGCAGCTTTTCCATCTGCTGAAGGAGCACGACGGCGTCACGATCGTCGTTGAGCGCTTCGCTCGACCGCTTGAGCGCCTGGTATTCGGGACTCTGCCCGATCAGGCGGCCCAGCTCCTTCCCTTTTTCTTCCAACATCGTTTCTCCTTTCTGGCCTGAGCGGGGCTAGACGCGCCGCGCGAACACGAAGCGCTCGCGGCCGGTGAGGTCGAGCAGAACTTCGATCTCGGCGTACCGCCCATCCACCGCAATCATCTCCGCCACGGTTCCCGCGCGGACGGTATCGACCTCGAGCGCGAGGAATCCACCGCGCGCAAGCGCGGCCGGCGCCTGCCTGACGAGCTCACGCGTAACCGACAATCCGTCCTGCGCACACAGGAGCGCGACGCTCGGCTCCCAGTCGCGAACATCCGCGGGCAGCTCCGTGATCTCGGCAAAGCTGATGTACGGCGGATTGCAGACGATCGCATCGAGTTTCTCGCCGCGTAGAGGGGCAAGCAGCGAGCCGTTGCGGAACTCGACCGGTGATTTCAGAGCCTTGGCAAATGATGCCCCGTTAGCGGCGGCGACGTTGATCGCATCGAGCGAGACATCGGTGGCAAAAACGCGCTCGAACTCCGCCTCGAACGCCAGCGAGAGCGCGATCGCGCCCGAGCCCGTTCCGATGTCGGCGATGGTGCGCGTCTTCGGAGTACAGCGCTCGAGCATGCGATCGACCAGCACTTCGGTTTCGACGCGCGGGATCAGCACCCGCTCGTCGACCTCGAGTGTGAGATGCCTGAATGACGCGCGTCCGACCGCGTAGGCGAGGGGCATGCCGCCCGCGCGCTTCATCGCGGCGCGAATCACGGATCGCGCAACCTGGGGGGTTGCGTCGGCCACGGCGTTTGCCGCGGCCCAGAATTTCGGCACGTCGAGGACGGCAGCGACGATCTCGCGCGCCTCGCGCTGCGCCTCCGCCACACCTTCCGACTCGAGCATCGCGGTGCAGCCTGCGAGCAAGTCGCCGATGGTGCCGATGGGTAGCTTGGTCGGGAAGAAGGGCGTGCCGCTCTTACTCACCGAGCTTTTCCTCCACGTCCGCGATCTTCAGCGCGTCGATGAACGGATCGATGTCTCCGCCGAGCACCTTCGTCAGCTCGTGAAGCGTGAGGTTGATGCGGTGATCGGTGACCCGGTTCTGCGGGTAGTTGTACGTCCGGATTTTTGCCGAGCGATCGCCGGTGCCCACCTGGGTCTTGCGCAGGCGGGAGCGCGATGCTTCCTGCTCCGCGATCCTGGAATCGAGCAGTCGCGCGCGCAGCACCTCCATCGCCTTGAGCTTGTTCTGGAGCTGCGATTTCTGGTCCTGCTGGCTCACCACGATTCCGCTGGGGATGTGCGTGATGCGGACGGCGGAGTCCGTGGTGTTCACGCTCTGCCCGCCGGGGCCGGAGGACCGAAAGACATCGATGCGCAGATCCTTGTCCTCGATCTTGAGATCGATTTCCTCGGCTTCGGGGAGCACAGCGACGGTGGCGGCTGACGTGTGAATACGGCCCTGACTCTCGGTGACGGGAACGCGCTGCACGCGGTGGACTCCGGACTCCCAGCGCATCACGCCGAACGCACCTTCGCCCTTGACCTTGAAAATCGCTTCCTTCACGCCGCCAAGGGTGCCGTCGGACTGCGATATGACTTCGATGCGCCAACGCCGGCCTTCAGCGAAGCGCGTGTACATGCGCAGGAGGTCGGCGGCGAATAACGCGGCTTCATCGCCGCCGGTGCCACCCCTGATCTCGACGATCGCGGGGCGGTCGTCGAGCGGGTCATGGGGAAGGAGGGCGGGCTTTATCCGGTCGAGCAGCGCGCCGATCGATGTCTCGAGGCGCGCTGCTTCGGCCTTTGCTTCCGTTGCCATCTCCGGATCATCAGAGTCGGCGAGCTCTCGCGTTTCCGCGAGCTCCTGCTCGTATCTCTGGAGCTTGTTCCCCATGTCGACCAGCGCCTGGAGATGGTGGTGTTCCCGGCCCAGCGCAGCCATGCGCTGCTGGTCCCTAACAGTCTTGGGATCGGAGAGCTCTCGCTCTACCTCAGAGGCACGCTCAATGGCGTCCCTGAGCCGGTCACGGAGACTCAGGTTTCGGTGCTGGGCGCAGCAGCTGCCGGCCTGCCGTACTTCTGCCGGAAGCGCTCGACGCGTCCCGCGGTATCGACGAGCTTCTGCTTGCCGGTGAAGAAGGGGTGGCAGCTGGCGCAGATATCGGTGTGGATGTCTGCCTGAGTGGAGCGGGTCTGGAATGTATTGCCGCAGGCGCACCGTACGGTCGCGGTGGCGTATACTGGATGGATATCGGGCTTCATGCGGACTGTCTCGGAGGGTTTCGTGGGTAGCTGTGAATTATAGCTAAACCGGACTCCTCAAACAAGTTAGCAAGTGGTTCGACGGTCTAAACTGGCTGCGCCCGGCTCGAACCAGAGCCGATCTTGCCTGACCTCGTAGGAATGCCGGTCGAGGTGCATCTTACACCAATGAAAGCACGAACGTTCATCGCCTCGCTTTTCCTTGCCAGCGCATTCGGCGCGTCCCTCTACTCTCAACCCGCGCCAGCACCGGCTGCCTCGCCAGTCCCAGCGACCGAGCCGGGCTCGAACCTCACCGTTTACCTTCTCACGTTCGGCTGGGGCGAGGTCTCATGGGAGCGCTTCGGACACAACGCGATCTGGATCAAGGACCGCGCGCGCGGAACCGATACCACTTACAACTGGGGAATGTTCGATTTTGCGCAGCCGAATTTCGTCTGGCGGTTCGTTACGGGCGACACGCGCTACTGGATGCAGGCGTTCTCTCTCGACGTCATGCTGGCAGAGTACAAGCGGGAGAATCGGTCGGTCCTCGCGCAGGAGCTCAATCTCACTCCCGCCCAGCGGCTCAAGCTGCAACAGTTCGTCCAGTGGAACGCACTCCCGCAGAACAAGTTCTATCGCTACGACTACTATCGCGACAACTGCTCGACGCGCCTTCGCGACGCGATCGATCACGCGCTGAGCGGGCAGCTCCAGACCGCCACCGTGTCGCGAATGACATCGGGAACCTATCGCTGGCACACGCAGCGCCTCATGACGGGCGACATCCCCCTCTACACCGGCGTCACGTTCGCACTTGCGGCTCGCGCCGACAAGCCGATCTCTGTGTGGGAGGAGATGTTCCTGCCCGTGCGCATGGCCAACGATCTCCGAACGGTCAGCATTACTGATAGCACGGGCGCGCAGATTCCGCTCGTGAGGTCAGAGATGGCGATGTACACGGCGGGCCGTCCCCCGGAGCCGGCGGCGCCTCCCTCCTATTTCCCGCTGTTCCTCGCTGTGGGAATCATCATCGCCGGCGCGTTGATAATTCTGGTGAGAAGCGCGGAAGGGGGATCCA
>JAYWBE010000057.1:0-2437 GCA_043781715.1 Gemmatimonadaceae bacterium | reverse complement strand
GCGACCGCACCATGGTGAGCGATATCCGCGTCCAGGGCTACAAGGAGATCGGGGGATTCGACGTTCCGACCGAGTTTCTGGTGATCCGGAACGGGCGGCCCGTCTGGCGCGAGGAATACGCCGACGTTCGCATAAACGCGGACTTCCCGCCCGGGACGTTCGATCAGGCCACCTGGAACGACATCCCGATCCCAAAGTAGTACCAGTCAAACAACAACCCTTCAGATGATACGCAGGCTTTCAATACTGCTTGCTCTCGCGCCCGCTCTGGCGGGCGCGCAGAGCGTCCTTCCCGCACCGTCGTCAAAAGCGGGTACATCGGTCAACGCACCATCGACATGGAAGATCGACCCGACGCACTCGGAGCTCTCGTTCACGATCGACCGCAAGGATTTCAACATGACCTGGAACCGCATCGTTGAAGGCAGCTCGATGGTCGGTGACGAGGTCAGGATCGAGATTGACATAGCGGCGGTCGAGCAGCCGCAGTAAGAACTCCTTAAGAACTCCTTAAGAACTCCTACAAGCGAGCATCAAATGAGAATTGGACTACTGCTGGCGGCGGCGGGACTCGTTGCCGTCGATCTTTCCGCGCAGGGACGCGTGCAGCGTCCAATGACGTTCGAGGATTTTGCCGGGGTGAAAAACGTCGGCGATCCGCAGGTCTCTCACGATGGCCGCTGGGTGTTGTACTCGGTGCGAACGACTGACGTCAACGCCAACAGGCGGACGACCATCACCAAAGTGCAGCCCGCGAGCGGCGGTGCCGCGCGCCAGTTCCCGAATGCGGCCACCGGCGCCACCGAGGCGCGCTGGTCGCCGGATGGCAAGCGGGTCGCGTACATCGCGGGTGGGCAGCTCTGGATCGCCGATGCGAGCGGGGCAAATGCGCGCAAGATCTCCAGCGTGAATGGCGGCGCCGGTGGTCCCGTCTGGTCGCCGACGGGAGATCGGATCGCCTTCGTCACCGGCGTCTATCCCGATTGCGACAGCGATGGCTGCAACATCGAGCGCGCCAAGGCTGCCGACACCGGAAAGGTCAAAGCGCACATCGCCGACAATCTGCTCTACCGCCACTGGACGGAATGGACAGCACCTACACGCTCCCACCTCTTCATCGTGTCGCTTGATGGAACGCTCCTGCGGGACGTGACCGCCGGCGTGAAGTACGACGTTCCTCCTGGACCGTTCGGCGGCAGCGAGGCCTACGCCTTCTCTCCCGATGGAAAAGAGCTCGCTTACACCGCCAAGGATCAGGGGCGTGCCGACGCATGGTCCACTGACCTCAACGTCTACACCGTGCCCGTGAGCGGAGGCGCGCCCGTTGTGATCACGGCCGCCAATCGCGGCGCCGATCAGAATCCGGTTTACTCTCCAGACGGCCGCACGATTCTTTACGCCTCGCAGGCGCGTCCAGGATTCGAGTCCGATCGCCAGCGGCTCATGGCGTACGACCGCGCCAGCGGGGCATCGCGCGAGCTGCTGCCGAGCTGGGCCAGAAACGCAGACACGTATGCCTTCTCTCCAGGCGGAGACGCGATTTACCTGAACACGGTTGATGCTAGCCGCACCAAGCTCTATCGCATCACTCGCACGTCATCGGGATGGACGACCTCCCCGCAGCTCCTCACTTCGGTCGGCAACAATTTTTCGCCGTCCGTCTCGAGCGACGGGAAAACGATTGCGTGGCTGCAGGATGCAACCGAGCGCCCGGCCGAAGTGTATGTCGCGACTGTCGGGCCGCCGGGACTCGGCGGTGTTCACCGTCTCACCCACGAGAACGACGCTCTTCTCGCCCAGCTCAAGCTGAATCCCATCGAAGACTTCTGGTTCAAGGGCGCCGACGGCGACAGCGTGCAGGGGATGATCCTCAGGCCGCCGCAGTATCAGGCCGGCAAGAAGTTTCCGGTTCTGTTCCTCATTCATGGCGGACCCCAGGGTGAGTGGCTGGACCAGTGGCATGGCCGCTGGAATTTCGAGCTGTTCGCTTCCCCCGGATTCGGAATCGTGGCGATCAATCCGCGCGGATCGTTCGGGTACGGCCAGAAGTTCACCGATCAGATCTCCCGGGACTGGGGCGGGAAAGTCTATACGGACCTGATGAACGGCTTGGACGCCGCACTCGCGCGCAACATCTGGCTGGACTCAACGCGCATGGGCGCCGCCGGCGGATCCTACGGTGGCTACATGACCAACTGGATCGCCGGCCACTCGAACCGTTTCAAGGCGTTGTTCACGCATGCCGGCGTCTACAATCTCGAGAATATGTACGGGGCTACTGAGGAGATCTGGTTCAGTGACTGGGAATTCGGCGGTCCGTACTGGGACAGGAACGCCATGGACTCGGTGTATCGCCGCTGGTCTCCGCATCTCTTCGCCGGAAACTTTCACACGCCGCACCTGGTGGTGGTGGGCGAGCTCGACTATCGCGTGCCGT
>JAYWBE010000056.1:0-2443 GCA_043781715.1 Gemmatimonadaceae bacterium | reverse complement strand
TCCTGGCGGGCAAGTCTTTCCCGCGCCGATTGAGTCCCGTCCGCGGACGACAGCGGCGGGAGCCCCCAGGAATTCAGGAGGAAGCGGTCGTGGGCTGAAACGACTGGACCCGCGCCCGGCTTTCTCTGTACGTACGCGCCGTCCGGACCGAGATCCCACGCCTGCCTGTTGTCGGCGAGGCAGGTTTCCAGCAGCGAGCAGACGCGCGGATGCAGGCGCCGATCTTCGACTGGAGTAATCACCTCGACGCGTCGATCGAAATTGCGAGGCATCCAGTCCGCCGATCCAAAATACAGCTCCTCTTCGCCGGCGTTCGCAAAATAGAAAATGCGGGAGTGTTCCAAAAAGCGTCCGACGATACTGATGACCCTGATATGATCGCTAATGCCGGCAATGCCGGGTCGAAGGCAGCAGATTCCGCGAACGATCAGATCGATCTCGACGCCGGCCTGAGAAGCCTCATAGAGGTGCTGGATGATATCGGCATCCACCAGTGCGTTCATTTTCGCGATGATCCGCGCTGGCTTTCCTGCACTGGCGTGGTCCGCTTCCCTGTCAACCATCTCGGTGAATCGCTTCCGCATGTTGGCCGGTGCCACGAGCAAATTCCGGTATTCGCTCTGGTGGGAAAAACCGGTGAGCGCGTTGAAGAGATCGGTCAGATCCGCGCCGATTGAAGGACTGGTGGTGAGCAAACCGAGGTCGGTGTAGACGTGCGCCGTTTTCGAGTTGTAGTTGCCCGACCCGATGTGCGAGTACCGTCGAATTCCATCGGGCTCTCGCCGGACGACGAGGACGGTCTTCGTGTGCGTCTTGAGACCAGGCAGCCCATAGGCGACGTGCACTCCGAATCCTTCAAGCGTCCGCGCCCAGGTGATGTTGTTGACTTCGTCGAATCGAGCCTGCAGCTCGATCAGGACGGCCACCTGCTTCCCGCGCTGTGCCGCCTCCGTTAGTGCGCGCACGATCGCTGTGTCGCCCGACGTGCGATAGAGCGTCATCTTGATCGCGAGCACGTTCGGATCTACCGCGGCAGATGTCAGGAAATGTTCGACCGAGGCCGGGAACGAATCGAACGGGTGATGGAGAAGGATGTCCCGCTCGCGGATGGCGTCGAAGATGGAACGCGACGTGTCTTTGAGCTCGGCGGGTGTAGCAGCGACGAATGGCGGATCCCGTAGCTCGGGGATCTCCATTGTCGCGAGCCACATCAAATCGCCGAGGTCGAGCAGCGGTCCGGTCTCGACGAGATCGGCCTCGGTCAGCGCCGGCATTTCTGGAGGCTGATCCTCCAGCAGCTCGCCGAGCAGAAGCTCACGCAGCTCCGGCGGCGTCCCTCTCTGCACCTCGACGCGAACCACCTCGGCGAAGCGACGCTGGAAGACCTGTTCCTCGATTATCGTGAGCAGATCTTCGTCTTCGTCGGAGTGGGCGAGCTCGAGGTCGGAATATCGAGTGACGCGAAATGAGCTGAAGCCGCGTATCTCCATTCCCGGGAAGAGCGCACCCAGATTGGCTCCGATCACGCGCTCGAGCGGGACAAACTGGTTCGGCCGGCCGAAAGGGATCCACCGGGGCAGAACCTTCGGCACCTTGACGCGTGCAAAGCGCGACGTGCTGGTCTCCGGGTCGAATATCTGAACAGCGAGTGAGAGTGAAAGGTTGGAGATGTATGGAAATGGATGCCCGGGATCGACAGCGAGAGGTGTGAGCACAGGAAAGACCTGTGATTCGAAAAACTGATCTACAACTTGCCACTCTTCGGGAGTGAGCTCCTCGATTCGTACGATCTTGATTCCGTGTTGCCCCAGCTCGGGCAGCAACACGTCGTACAGGCATTTGCGCTGCTGCTCCACCAGCTCGGCGACGCGTGCCGTGATCGCGGCGAGCTGCTGGGTGGGCATCATCCCGTCGGGTGGGACGTGCTGCACGCCGGCTGCGATCTGACGGCGCAGGCCCGCGACCCGCACCATGTAGAACTCGTCGAGGTTGGTGCTGAAGATGGCGAGGAATTTGAGACGCTCGAGCAGCCGGTTTCTGGGGTCGAACGCCTCGTGGAGAACCCGGGCGTTGAACTCGAGCCAGCTAAGCTCGCGATTGATGTAGAGGGAGGGGTCGATGGCGGGCATGTTGTCGGGATGACAGCGCTAGAGACGTGCCGCGCGGAGCTTAACGTTCGTTCAAAGACCGACTGAGCGTTAGATTCTGATCACCTTCTTTCGGAATCGTTACGTGGGCCACACTGACGCGGTCGTCGTTCTTACCACACTAGCCAGCACTGACGAAGCCGCCAAGTTCGTGCGGGCCCTGCTCGATCGAAGGTTGGTCGCCTGCGGCACGATCCTGCCCGCCGCGCGATCGCTTTACCGGTGGGAAGACAAGCTCGCCGACGAGACCGAGGTCGTCGTCATGCTCAAGACACGGTCCGGCGCCGTTCACGGGC
>JAYWBE010000055.1:0-2446 GCA_043781715.1 Gemmatimonadaceae bacterium | reverse complement strand
CGCGGACTCGCTCCCCTTATCCCAGTCGCAGAGCGGCACGGCGTGACGCTGTGCATGGAGCTGCTCAACTCGAAGGTCGATCACCCGGATTATCAGTGCGATCACACCGCGTGGGGCGTGGCGCTCGCAAAGCAGATCAATTCGGAGCGCTTCAAGCTGCTCTATGACATCTACCACATGCAGATCATGGAAGGCGATGTGATCCGCACGATCCGCGACAACCACCGGTATATTGGGCATTACCATACCGGCGGAGTGCCGGGCCGACACGAAATCGACTCCTCCCAGGAGCTGAACTATCCGGCAGTCATGCGAGCGATCGGCGAATCGGGATTCACGGGGTACGTCGCACAGGAATTCGTACCCACACGCGATCCCCGCGCTTCACTCGCTGAAGCTGTCCGGCTCTGCCGTGTGTGACGCGTGACGGCCAACCGCGCGTCAGAAAACCCGATCATCACTCCGGCGATGGTCCTGCCTTCGAGGCCGGACTTCGAGGTGCTGGGTGTGTTCAATCCCGCTGTCGCCCGACACGACGGACAGGTCGTGCTGCTGCTGCGCGTGGCGGAGGCTCCGCGGAAGATGTCGAGCGCGCTCGCGGCCGCGCCCATCTACAACGCGGAGACCGGTCGCATCGAGATCAAGCGGTGGCAAGTCACCGAGAAAGGACCGGACGTGAGCGATCCGCGGCTCGTGGTCGACAACGGGCGCACCTGGCTCACGTCGATGTCACACCTTCGAGTCGCCCGCTCGACCGACGGCATCCACTTCGACGTGGAGGGGTTGCCAGCGCTCTCTGCTGCGACCGTGTACGAGTCGTTCGGAATCGAAGACCCGCGCATCACCCAGCTGGACGGCGTGTACTGGATCACTTACACCGCCGTGTCGCACTACGGAATCGGGACGGGGCTCGCATCGACGACGGATTTCAGGACGTTCGAGCGGCACGGCATCATCTTCCCACCTCCCAACCGCAACGTCACGATCTTTCCCGAGAAGATCGGCGGACTGTACGCGGCGCTGCACAGACCCATGCCGGAAGGTCTGGGACAGCATTCGATCTGGACCGCAACATCTTCGGATCTGAAATCGTGGGGGAACCACCGCCTCGTCGCGACCCCGAGGGAAGGCAGCTGGGATGACACGAAGGTGGGAGGCGGGGCGGCGCCGTTCCGCGTGCACTACGGCAAGGAAGATGGCTGGCTGGCGATCTATCACGGCGTCACCGGCTCGCCGCCCGCGTACTCGCTCGGCGCCCTGCTTCTCAACCGGCACGATCCGTCTCGAGTGAGAGCGCGCTCGCGGGAGCCGATTCTCAAGCCCGAAGCACCGTACGAACGGGAAGGATTTTTCGGCAGTGTCGTGTTCACCTGCGGCGCCCTGACGGACGGCGACCTCGTGCGCGTTTACTACGGCGCAGCCGACGGCGTCACGGCTGTCGCCGATCTGTCTCTACAGGAGATTCTGTCGGGATTGGTGGATTCGTGAGCTTCGAGCTGGGCATCAACTATTGGCCGCGGCGTAGCGCGATGTACATGTGGGAAGAGTTCGACTTGGGCGAGGTGCGCGAGGAGATGATGCAAATCGCCGACCTGGGCTTCGACGTCGTGCGCGTGTTTGCGCTCACGAAGGATTTCCTCCCCCAACCGCTCACCGTGGCGGCCGGCATGGTTGCAAACCTCGTGGAGGTCGTCCGCGCGGCGAAAGACGCAGGGCTGAAAGTCGTGCCCACGCTGGTCGTCATTAACATGAGCGGTAAATTCTGGTGGCCGGCGTGGATGCTGGATGCGCGGGGCCGGCCCGCCGACCTGTTTTCGGATCCAACGATCCTGCGCTCACAGTCGCTCCTGGTCGAGACGTGCGCACGCGCTCTGTCGGGAGACCACGCGATACGCGCGTTCGATCTGGCAAACGAGATCGACGATGCCCAGCGGCCTCGTACGAGGGATGCAGGCTGGCTCTGGGCGTCGCTATTGGCGAATACGGTAAGACGCGTCGCTCCCGGTACGCCGATTCAGATAGGCGCGCACCTCCCGTCACTGACGACGGAGAACTACATGCGCGTGGACGATATAGGCGAGATCGCCGACGACGACTTGATGCACGCGTACCCGCTCTACTGCAACGTCGCACGCTCGTTTCTCGATCCGGAGCTGGTGCCGTTCTCCTGCGCACTGACGGCCGGGCTCGCGGGCCGAGGCCGTCGTCCGCTCATGCAGGAGTTCGGCCTGTGCACCGCTCCGCCGGGAGCTCCCGGACAGACGATCACCGACGATTTCCTGGGACAGCCACTCCGTCAGTATCTCGCGTCCGAGGAAGAGGCGGCGGCCTACTACGACGCGGTCCTGCAAGGATTGGTAAGCACCGGCGCGGCTGGCGCGTACGCCTGGTGCTACGGCGACTACGACTCCCGACTCTTCGATCGGGCACCATTGGCGACCGCGGT
>JAYWBE010000054.1:0-2447 GCA_043781715.1 Gemmatimonadaceae bacterium | reverse complement strand
CTCACCTCGATTTGTCGCTTTGCCGGCAGCGAAGAAAGTCGAGCTCATGACGGCTCTCGATGCCGCGAGGGAAGACAAGACGGGCGCCGGCCTCGCATTCGCGCGACTCAAGGCTCTCACTGTGTATGGCTACTTCACATCCAGCCGTGTCGAGCAGGAGATCCTCAAGGTGCAGATGTTCTTCAATGGATATCAGGGCAACGTCCCATTCACTCCGGCGGTCTGATCATGCCTCCGATGACATTTGATGCGATCGTCGTAGGCTCGGGGATTTCAGGCGGCTGGGCTGCAAAAGAGCTGACCGAGAAGGGACTGCGGACCATTGTGCTCGAGGCGGGACGGCCGATAGATCCGGCCGTCGACTATGTGGAGCACGTGCTGCCATCCGAATTGCGCTATCGGGGAATGGGCGACCGAAAACGGGTCGAGCGCTATCAACCCATCCAGCGGCACACCGGTGCATGCGACGAGTGGTCGTCCAAGTTTTTCGTCAACGACCTCGACAACCCGTACTCGTTTCCCGAGGACAAGCCCTTTTACTGGATACGAGGACGGCAGGTCGGAGGACGCTCCATCATGTGGGGGCGGTGCGTTTACCGGTGGAGCGATCTCGACTTCACCGCGAATGCGAGAGAGGGCTATGGAGTCGATTGGCCCCTTCGGTACCAGGATCTCGCACCGTGGTGGAGCTATGTCGAGAAATTCGTGGGCATTCAGGGGCGGCGTGAGGGCCTGGCGCACCTGCCCGACGGCGAGTTCCAGACACCATGGCCGCTGAACGCGGCCGAGCAGAAGTCGCGCGATATTCTGCTCACGAAATTTGGCGGGGAGCGCGTGATAACGAACGCGCGTCTGGCGGTGCTGACGGAGGATCATTTGGGGCGGCAGAAGTGCCACCTGTGCGGGCATTGCGCGCGGGGATGCATCACACTGTCGTACTTCAGCAGCATCAACTCCACGCTTCCTGCCGCGCGCAAAACGGGACGCCTCACCCTCAGACCTTTCAGCGTGGTGCACAGCGTGATCTACGATCCCGCTAAGAAGCGCGCGACGGGTGTCCGGGTCATCGACGCGAACACGAAGCAAATGTTCGACGTCAACGCGAAGGTGATCTTTCTCAACGCTTCGGCGCTGGAATCGACGCGCATTCTGCTCAACTCGGCGACCAGCGAATTCCCGAATGGACTCGGCAATTCCAGTGGCGAGCTGGGGCACAACCTGATGGACCACATCATGGACGGCGGCGCCACCGGTACGCTTCCCTGGGCGAGGGACCGGCGCGAGATCGGCAACCGGCCCGACGCGATCTACGTCCCGCGCTTCCGCAATGTGAAGACGAAGCATCCGGATTTTCTGCGCGGGTACGGCTTCGAGGGTCGCGCCGAACGTGCGGGCTGGGGCAGGGGATCTGAAATGCCCGGCTTTGGCGCCGAATTCAAGAAATCCCTCGTCGGCGATCTTGGCCCGTGGGAGATGACGTTCGACGGCTTTGGCGAAATGCTCCCACGCCACGAGAACTACGTCGAGCTGGACCCGCATCTCGTCGATGCGTGGGGGATTCCGGCTTTACGAGTGAACTGCGCCTACAGCGACAACGAAAAGAAAATGCAGGCGGATATGGCCGTGAGCGCCACGGAGATGTTGGAGGCGCTGGGCGCGACCAACATCAGACCATTCAAGGAGGACAATCCTCCTGGTCTTGTGATTCACGAAACAGGTACCGCGCGAATGGGGCGCGATCCGAAGACCTCGGTCCTCAACGGCCACAATCAAATGTGGGATGTCCCAAACGTGTTCATCACCGACGGGGCGTGCATGTCGTCGACTGCCAACCAGAATCCGAGCATCACCTACATGGCACTGACGGCGAGAGCAGTGGATTACGCGCACCAGCTCCTCGGCCGGAGGGAGCTGTAGCTAGTACCGCGGCAGCGATCCGATTGAGAGCTTACGTCATCGGCTTGGCCTGCATCGCCATCGGTACAGCGTGCGGCCGTGAGCCACGCGCTGACGAAGTCTCCGCCGCTGCTAACGCCGTAACCGTAATCGGCCCGGACGGCAGACCGGGGATGTTCGCTGCGGATCAGGATTCATCCGGGACGCGTCTGTGCTTCGAGTCAGCCAACACGACTCTCCCTTTTGGAACTCCAGTCACCGTGGTCCACCCAGCATTTCCTCAGTACTCCACCGAGGGCCGTCTCGGACGGCGGAGCAAGAGTCCGTGCTTTCCTCCACCGCGGGCATCGCTCGATAGCATGGAGTACGTGGTGGATGCGCCGGGTGACACGCTCGGACGCAGGGGTGTGCCGATCGTCATCCTGGGGAAGCTCCCCAAAGCCGAAATGAGAGTCGACACCGTGACGCTGGCCGTCGAGCCCGGGCAAACGCCGTGGCGATTCCGATCGTGCGCCAGCGAAGAAGGTATTCACGCAACCGCGTGGTCCGGC